>NZ_VFEB01000012.1:0-55725 GCF_007858795.1 Vibrio sp. T20 | reverse complement strand
TTAAAGAAAAGTGTTTTTCTCTAGCAGAATCAGTCCCACAAAGGTTTAGTCCTCAATTGGCGACCCTGCGTTTAGCGTTCTCGCTACTCCCTTCATTACGTATTAGAAACCCTAGTTTGACGACTAGGCTTTCGTCGTTTCCGATATCTGAGTTTTATTATCTGTCTCCGAGATCTTTACTTCCTATTAATTTGAACTGGCTGATAAAGATGCTTCGTTTTTAATAACAAGGTTTTGTTGGTCTGTAACTCTTGCTTTATCCCTTTTACTTCATGAATGAATCTACAGGGTTGTTACGTGAAGCCTCGGTTATAACGGTTTATAGTTGGACTATTGATGGCTATTTTGTTAATTCAGCGTGACTTTAAGTGGGCATCTGTCTGCGGGTAAATATCTTTAAACGCCTTTTCTCAAGGTGATCTCCATTTACTCTTGGGCTTAAAGGTGTCACTTTTCTCTATGATTCCTCTTGAATCTCTTCTAAGAGCTTGTTTATAAAAATCGTAAACTACATACAGACACAATTAAAGTAGTTCTATGTGTGTTTGGGAGGCCCTAACGCACAATTTCATAGTTACTTTAATACACTTGGTTTGGTGGGGAAGGCGAGTAAGGGCTCGATAGATTATGGTTTATAAGTATCGTTGAGGTTATCTGGGGATAAACAACAGATATAAAAAAGCCGATGCTGGGCATCGGCTTCGTTGAGTTGCTTCGAGTTAAGCGGGTTGAACTAGAGCGAGCGCTTTACGAGAAACCTCGTGAGCTGCTTTCGTTAAGTTTTGCTTCTCTAGTGCGTCAGATAGATATCCGTAATCTGAAACATTTGAACGAAGTGCTAGCGCTTTCTCAAAGTGGCTTTGTGCTTCTGCCCACTTCTGCTCTCTTAGGTAGAACTGAGCCAATGCGCTGTGTGCTTCAGCATTGCTACCATCTTTACTGATAGCGCGTTCTAGCATAACCACGACTGGGTGGTGATCAGCAAGGTTTAGCTCAGGAAGCAACATATAGAGTTCATTTGAACCACTCTTCGCGATGTTCTCTTTAATCACTGTGAAGGCTTCTGAATCAGCTTTACGAGCGATCAGTTGTTTCACAAAACAGGAAACAAGATGAGAGCTTTGTTTCTGCTTTCTGGAAAGCTTGTTCCAATGGCTGATTAAACCTTCGCTACCTTGCTGCTGTGCCACATCGTGAAGTAAGCCACATTGTGCTTTCTGCTCCAACTCAACTTGCTCTTCAGCTGTAAGAAGCTTGTTCTTAGCTAGCTTAGGCGTTAGCTCTAACAATGGCTGCCACAACTTAAGCTGCATGTAAGTGGCTTTTAGCAGGCCAAGTACAGCAGTGTTATTCGGGTACGAACCTTTCAATGTTGAAAGTGTATCGAAAGCCGCTTCGTAGTTCGATTCACTGATCTGTTGTTTAGCCTTGGTTAGCTCAACGGCAAGTAATGAGTTGTCTTGCTGGCTAGCGAGCTCGATGTATTTGTCACGTTCACCCGTATTCCCTTGTTCGTGTGCCGCTTGAGAAGCGACTAAATAACAAAGCAGCGGCATGTCGTGGTGGTTAGCCCAACGAGTTACCTTCTTCTCTGCGCCTTTCCAGTCACCTTCAAGAAGTTTGATGATGCCTTCATTGGTATAACGACGAGAGCGTTTCAGTTTACGAACACTGAACCAGTTCCAAGTTGTCGAGCTTGCGTACATAAGCTTTTTAAACAAGTACTCTAAGCCGAACAGAGCAGCTAGAAGAGCAATAACAAAGATAACCAGTGTTGTCACGCTCATCTCAATGGTCTTATTGGCAATTGAGATCAGAACGTAGCCTTGTTGACCAGAGAACTGAGTACCAACAATTAACCCAGCACCGAGAACGAGAAAAAGAAAAATCCAACGAATCATTATTTTTCCTCCGTGGTCATAACGGTGACTTCACGTCGTAGGCGCTCACGTATCACATCTGATAACTCATTCTGAGACTCAAGCTTTACAGGGTATTTCACAGAGATGTTCTGTTCACTTAACTGTTTAATCGCTTTCTCAAATTCAATGACTGAGTTGTTATCTTGGTTTAGGTACGCTTTCGACCACTCGCTAGCGGTATTAAGAGCTACACTATAGAGTTCACCTTGCTCTTTGTAGACGGCGCGAATAGCGGTCTCTAATTTACCTTTGATGTTTTCACGCAGGTAGAAGTGTTGCTCAGGAGAAAGTAGAGGGATAACTTCGCCATCACGACTGCGGAATGTGATGAAGTTTTCTGAGAAGTCTTTCATCGACGTCATCAGGTTATTTTGCCAATCATTAATATCTTGCGATACTGCTTTTTTCTCAACAATTGCGGCTTCTGGAAGAATAGCATTGGCAAGTGGCAGCGAATCGACTTGCTGCTGAAGACTTGTGATGCGTAGAACTAAGCCATCACGGTCGATCAGAGGAATAGTGCGAAGCTTGGTAATGTCATTGGTCATTGATTGACGCAGTGACACTAAGCTAGGGTCGTTCAGTGCTGCGATACGTTGATCGGCACTTTCCATTAACTTAGTTGCGCTAACGGCATCATGCTCTAGAAACAGTTTACGTCCTGCTAGTTTCACAAGGTAATCGGCTTCGGCAAGTAACCAGTCATTCGGGCGGCGACCTTTAACGTCAGCCACTGCTAACTGTAGGCTTTGAATGCTCTTTTGCTGTTGAGACTGTACTACCTGAGTTTTCTCCACCGCGTGCGACGCTTCTTGGATAGTCTCTTGCTTGATGGTTTGCAGGTCTTTATTTACTGCAGATTGGGTATTCTGAAGTTGCGCTTGAAGAGTGGCGATTTGAGCTGAGTACTCAGCACTCTTTTGCTGCATTTGAAATGCGATACCGCCACTGAAAATAATAGAAATAGCGATCGCAATAGCACCTAGCTTGACACCGCGCTTACCTTGCTTTTCTGCTTTCTCTATTTGCTCTTTATGCTCAGCTTGAGGCTGTTCATTATTAGCGGTATTTGAGATAGAGGCATCGAGCTTCTGTTCAGATTGTTTTGTCTCTGTAGAGTCAGCTTTTTCGTTTTCAACAACTACTGGCTGAGTGTCTTGTTTCTTTTCAGGTTCAATATGCTCATTATTTTTTTTGCTTGTCATGCTTATTTCCTGTTTCTAGCTAGGGCCGGAGAGCAGCCAGTAATATTTGGTTCGTAGCACTGTGAGTATTGGTCACGTTCGAGAAACCGAGTTGTTGTGCTCGTTCTACAATGCGCTGGCTTGGGACAAATAGATGTCTTGTTGACAGCCAAGCCAAATACTCATCAGGGGTAATTGAGCAGAGATACTCCAATTGTTCCTGACTAGTGATGACAACTTTGGACGCTTTTTTGTTTATCCATGTTTGATAGGTATTGTGGTCGCTAATGGGAATATATTCTCTACGGTAGGTCTCACAATAAGAGACTTGTGCACCTCGATTGAGTAGGGAATCTCTAATGAGCTCACGCCCACCATTACCACGTAGTATCAAAACGGACTTATTTTCTACGCCATTAAGTTCAGTAAGTTTAAGAAGATGTTCACTATCACTAACTTGAGGGTAGTTTACTTTTTGTTTACAGACTTTGCTTAAAACGTGCGCAGTTTTTTGACCAACGCCAAGATAAAGCGGCGAAGTGGGCCAAATGGATGAGGTTTTCGAAAGGATGTTTTGAGCAGCGGTCACGGCGTGGTGACTGACTGCAATAATGATATCGCTGTTATTAAGCTGGGTGCTTAAATCCGAAGAGTTTGGATTATCAACGATACGAATCAGCGGATGATGGATTGCTTGAATTCCTTCATCCGCTAGTTGTTGGCAAAGCGATTGCCCCTCTGAACCAGGGCGAGTCACCAACACAGTCATGGTTATTCTTGGTCAGCGTAGAGTTTGGTTAGGATTTCTCTTGCACCATCATCCAGCAATTGATTTGCTAGAGTCACGCCAAGCGCTTCTGCGTCTTTACGAGGACCAGAGATCTCACCACGAACCATCTTCGAACCGTCCGGTTCACCAACTAATGCACGTAGCCAGATGTTGTTGCCATCTAATAGTGAATAGCTACCGATAGGCACCTGGCAACCACCTTCTAGAGTAAGGTTCATTGCTCGCTCGCAAAGTACACGATCAGCCGTGTCTTTATGATTCAGCGGCTCAAGAAGCTTGATTAGACGTTCATCATCTAGACGGCACTCAATACCAACAGCGCCTTGGCCTACAGCTGGTAGAGACTGTTCTGGTTCGATGAAGCTGCGAATACGCTCTTCTAGCTCTAAACGCTTAAGGCCAGCAGCAGCCAGTACGATCGCATCGTATTGACCATCATCGAGTTTACCTAGACGAGTACCAACGTTGCCGCGCAGCTCTTTGATGATTAAGTCAGGGCGAGACTCAAGTAATTGACACTGACGACGCAGGCTGCATGTACCCACGACGGCACCTTGTGGTAGCTCGTCGATATTGTTGTAGGTATTTGAAACGAAAGCATCACGAGGATCTTCACGTTCACAAATCGTCACCAGACCTAGACCTTCTGGGAAGTCTACTGGGACATCTTTCATTGAGTGAACTGCTAGGTCAGCACGACCTTCTAGCATTGCTACTTCAAGTTCTTTAACGAACAGGCCCTTACCGCCAACTTTAGCAAGCGGAGTATCGAGGATGATGTCACCTTTGGTCACCATAGTTACCAACTCAACCTCTAAACCAGGGTGAGCAGCTTGCAGTGCATCCCTTACAAAGTATGCCTGCCAAAGGGCAAGAGGGCTTTTTCTGGTCGCGATACGGATTGGTGCTGAATTTGTCATGGTGGTTCCGATATAGGTTCTGTAATAGCCTAATCCTACCATTATGAGGCGAGAATTCTTACTGTTTGATCATTCGATACTTTGATAGCTGAGAGATTTTCATTAGTTCACCAAAATAGTGTGATTGGTATCTCATTTGAAACATGGGCTATTATTAGAAATAGTCAATAAAGAGGACACTACGGCGCCGTGAGTTTAACTTTCTGTCATCAAGGAATTGACCAGTATGACGGATTCCTTTGCTTTACCACTAAGGGTAAAAGTGTTAAATTGATCACGTTTTGTTGCTGCTTTCGTTCAGTAACTAAACAGAACTGCACTTAACCTCAAACCAAGGACTTACCTTGCAGGCTTACACTCAAACTTTGATTCAACGATTAGACAATCTAAATCAGCAGCGCATTGATCGTGCGTTGGCGTTGATGAATGTGCAAGGCCAGCGAGTTTTCAACCTTATTCCCGCACTGCTTCACTTCAATCACCCGATGATGCCGGGTTATTATGACCAACAAGTTCCTTTTGGAATTCGTAGCTTCACGCTTAATGAATTCCAAAAGCAATTTGTCTCTGATACCGAATTAACGCTGGGTGGCAAACTTACCGAGGCTGCTGAACCTGCAATCCTTGGCTTGTACACCATGGGTAGTACTTCTTCTATTGGGCAAAGTACCTCAAGTGATCTTGATATCTGGGTGTGTGTGTCTCCAGATATGGATGGCGCATCTCGTGATAGCCTTACCAACAAATGTTTGCTGATTACCGATTGGGCTGAGACCTTAGGTGTGGAAGCTAACTTCTTCTTGATGGATGAACAGCGTTTCCGTTCGAATCATTCGGAAGAGATGACCGGTGATAACTGTGGTTCTTCACAGCACTTGTTACTGCTTGATGAGTTCTATCGCTCAGCGGTTCGTTTAGCCGGTCAACGTTTGTTGTGGCAAATCATTCCGCCTGAAATGGAAGAGTGCTACGACGAGTATGTTCAAGGTTTATGTCAGGACGGCTATCTTGATTGCTCGCAGTGGATCGATTTCGGTAAGCTAAATCGTATTCCCGCTGAAGAGTACTTTGGTTCAAATCTATGGCAGCTCTATAAGAGTATCGACTCTCCGTATAAATCGGTGTTAAAGGCGATCCTGTTAGAAGCCTATTCATGGGAATACCCAAACACTCAACTGCTGAGTATTGATACCAAGCGTCGCTTCTTCGCGGATGAACCGGATCTGTATGGCATGGATAGCTACTATCTGATGCTTGAGAAGGTAACGCGCTATCTAGAACGCATTAACGACCACACTCGATTGGACTTGGTGAGACGTTGTTTCTACCTTAAGACCCACGAGAAGTTGTCACGAGATGCGGGCATTGGTTCTGTTGCGTGGCGTCGTGAAGCCTTAACTGAGATGACTAAGTCTTGGAATTGGGGACATGAAACCATTGCTGAGCTCGATAACCGCCGTAACTGGAAGGTTGAGCAGGTTAAAGTGGTACACCATGCACTGCTTGATGCCTTGATGCTGAGCTATCGTAATCTGATTCAATTTGCGCGTCGCAACGACATCACTTCTGCAATTAGCCCACAAGATATTAGTATTTTGGCGCGTAAGCTTTACGCTGCGTTTGAGGTATTGCCAGGTAAAGTGACGTTACTGAATCCGCAAATCTCTCCTGATCTACATGAACCAGACTTGAGCTTTATCGAAGTTCGTCAGGGTCAGTCGAATAAAGCCGGCTGGTACCTGTATAAGCAACCATTGGTAGCGCATCGTATTCTTGGTCAGCCTTCACTTGAGCACCATGAGTACTTGAGTAAATTGGTTGCTTGGTCATTCTTTAATGGCTTGATTACGGAGTCGACGCGTTTGCACTCTGTGGTGCGTGATGCTCACATTGATATCGATAAGTTCTATCAAATGGTGAGCGATCTGCGTAATACGTTTTCTTTGCGTAAGCGTCGCCCGAGTATGCAAGCACTGGCGAGTCCGTGTGAGATAAGCCAGCTCGCGATGTTCATCAACTTTGAAAATGACCCAACTTCTGAGTTAAGTGGTCGTGCATTAAAAGTGGACCTCAAGAATGCTGATATCTTCAGCTTTGGTGAAGAAGGTAAGAGCTTAGTCGGCAGTGTCGATCTGGTTTATCGTAACTCTTGGCATGAAGTACGTACGCTTCATTTCCAAGGTGATACAGCAATGTTGGATGCACTTAAAACGGTTCTTGGCAAAATGCACCAAGATGCGTTGCCGCCAGAGTCGGTTGATGTGTTCTGTTACAGCAAAAACCTGCGTGGTGTGATGCGTAATATGGTGTATCAACTGCTTGCTGAGTGTATCGACTTACGATTGAAACCGATTGAACCAGAGAAGCGTCGCCGCTTTAAGGCTATTCGTTTAGCTAATAAGATGTTTGGCCTGTTCTTCGAGCGTCGTGGTGTATCGGTACAGATGTTGGAAAACTCGGTTGATTTCTACCGTAGTATCTCAACCAATAAGTTGAAGGGTTCACCGTTACTGATGCTCGATAAAGAGCAGGAGTATCAACTGCCAGAAGTGGTGGATGGTTTTGCGAGTGAGGGTTTAATTCAGTTCTTCTTTGAAGATACCGATAAAGGTTTCAATATCTATGTATTGGACGAGTCGAATCAAGTAGAGGTGTATCACCAGTACAATGGTGAAAAAGATGAGATGATCGCGAACGTGAATTCTTTCTACACATCGGTAAAAGATGAGTCGAAGATGTCGTCTAAGTTGATTAACTTTAATTTACCTCAGTACTACCAGATCGTGCACCCTGAAGAGGGTAACTCTTATGTTGTGCCTTACCGTAACGACGCTACCTTGTCTTCTCGGAGCTCAAAGATAGTCAACATTTAGGTTATTTAGACTGATTGATACTAAAAAGGAGTGATTGATTCACTCCTTTTTAGTTTTGCTTACAAATGATTAGACCCAATCAATCTCTTCACCTGCGTGCTTCACGCATTCTTCTTTAACCATCTCAAACAGCTCCATGCCCGTCTTAGAACATGTCCATTTGTTATTGATCAGCTTGAAGTGAAAGCCACCAGATTTAGACGCTAACCAGATTTCTTTCATTGGTTCTTGGCGGTTGATAATGATTTGGCTGCGGTTCTCAAACTCGAGCGTCATTACGTTACCAGTCACTTCGTAATCAATATCTGCCTCTGATTCATCGATAGCTTCTTCGATGTTTTGCATCTGTATATCGACCAGCTGATGAAATTCAGTCTCGTTCATCCTTTCTATCCTATTGCTTTTCTTGAGTGTGGTGCGATTATAGGGGGCATTGAGTTAATAATCACGATATGCAAAATGAAAAAATTAATTACCGCTCTGTTTATGGTGTCCGTTATTGGACTTTCTGGTTGTGGTCAAACGGGTCCGTTATACGATCCTGATGAAGTTCAGCAGACTGAACAATCACAATAAGTGAAACACGCAGAAATCGTTATTTATAAGGGATAAGAACTTTGGATTACTTCAACTATCAGGAAGATGGCCAGCTTTGGGCTGAGGACGTCGCACTTTCACAACTCGCAGAGCAATATGGTACGCCGCTGTATGTATACTCTCGTGCAACATTAGAGCGTCATTGGAACGCGTTTGACTCATCGGTTGGTGAGCATCCGCACTTGGTGTGTTATGCCGTTAAAGCTAACTCGAACCTTGGCGTGTTGAATACTTTGGCTCGTTTGGGTTCAGGTTTTGACATTGTTTCTGGCGGTGAGTTAGAGCGTGTAGTAGCTGCTGGTGGCGATCCGGCAAAAGTTGTGTTCTCTGGTGTCGGTAAAACAGCTGCTGAAATGAAGCGCGCACTTGAGTTGAACATTAAGTGTTTCAACGTAGAGTCTGAGCCAGAACTTGAGCGACTGAATAAAGTTGCTGGTGAGCTTGGTGTTAAAGCGCCAATTTCATTACGTATCAACCCAGATGTTGATGCCAACACTCACCCTTATATTTCTACTGGTCTGCGTGATAACAAGTTTGGTATTGCTTTCGACCGTGCTCCAGCCGTTTATGCGTTTGCACAAACACTCGATAACTTGTCTATTCATGGTATTGATTGCCACATTGGTTCTCAGCTAACGGATATCGAACCTTTCATTGATGCTACCGATCGCCTGCTTGCACTGATCGACCAACTACGAGCTGATGGTATCAACATCAAACACCTTGATGTCGGTGGCGGATTGGGTGTGGTTTACCGTGATGAATTACCACCACAGCCTTCAGATTACGCGAAAGCCTTATTGGCTCGCCTAGAGAATCATTCTGATCTAGAGCTGATTTTCGAGCCTGGAAGAGCGATTGCTGCTAACGCTGGTGTATTATTAACAAAAGTCGAGTTCCTCAAGCCAACCGAACACAAGAACTTTGCCATCATCGATGCAGCAATGAACGACCTGATGCGTCCAGCGCTTTACCAAGCTTGGCAAGATATTGTTCCAGTTAGCCCGAGACAGGGTGAAGCCGTGACTTACGATTTGGTTGGCCCAATTTGTGAGACGGGTGATTTCCTAGGTAAAGATCGTGACCTTGTTCTTGAAGAAGGTGATCTGCTAGCAGTTCGTTCTGCGGGCGCTTATGGCTTCGCGATGTCATCTAACTACAACACTCGTTCGCGTGCGGCTGAAGTGATGGTTGATGGCGATAAAACTCATTTGGTTCGTCAGCGTGAAGAGCTTGCGAGTCTATGGGAACTTGAAAACATTCTTCCGGAGTAATTTTAAGCGTTATGCACTTCCACTTTTCTAAAATGCATGGTTTGGGCAATGATTTCATGGTCGTGGACTGCATTACTCAAAATATTTTCTTTTCTCCAGATTTGATCCGCCGTTTGGCGGATCGTCACACTGGTGTGGGTTTCGATCAGCTACTTGTGGTTGAGGCTCCTTATGATCCTGAAACTGATTTCCATTACCGCATATTCAATGCGGATGGCAGTGAAGTGGAGCAGTGTGGTAATGGGGCTCGTTGTTTTGCACGATTCGTTCGCATGAAAGGCTTAACGAATAAGTACAGTATCAACGTCAGCACCAAGAAAGGTAAAATGGTTCTCAAAATTGAAGAGAATGACCTGATCACGGTGAACATGGGTATTCCTGAGTTCGAACCAGGTAAGATTCCATTCAAGGCCAAGCAGCCAGAGAAGACGTATATCCTGAGAACGGATGTACATACTTTGTTCTGTGGTGCGGTAAGCATGGGTAACCCACATGTGGTTACCGTCGTTGATGATGTCGATACTGCTGATGTGGACATCCTAGGTCCGCTTCTCGAATCACACGAACGTTTCCCTGAGCGTGTTAATGCTGGTTTTATGCAAGTGGTTAGCCGTGAAGAAGTTCGTTTGCGTGTTTACGAACGTGGCGCGGGTGAAACTCAGGCATGTGGCAGCGGAGCGTGTGGCGCAGTTGCCGTTGGTATCACTCAAGGCTTACTGGCTGAGAATGTGAAGGTTCGTCTACCAGGCGGTGACTTACACATTAGCTGGCAAGGCCCGGGTAAACCTCTGTTTATGACCGGCCCGGCAACGCATGTGTTTGATGGTCAACTTTCTTGCTAATAACGATTTATAACCAATAGATTCATAAAACATAAAGGATAGGTTTTGTCTTACGTTGAAGCCGACGCACTCACCGCAGAAGTGGTCGCGGAATATTTACGTGATAACCCAGATTTTTTCCAAGACAGAAAAGATTTGGTTGATCGCCTTGCTATCAATAACGTTGAGCAGGGCGCTGTTTCTCTGGTTGAGATTCAGCTTAAACGCCAGCGTCATCGAATCGAAGAGCTTGAAGAAGAGATCACTGGCTTGATGTCGTTGGCGGCAAATAACGATAAAACCTTCTATGAGTTTATGGATCTGCAAGCGCAAGTGCTGAAATGCAGTGACTTCATGCAGGTGATAAAGGCCGTTGAACAAAAAGCGTTAGACCTTGGGCTTAAGGCTCATGTTCGAATTCTTTCACAATCGGGTTTTTATCATTTAAGTGCTGAGGGCTACTCTAAGTTTTCGCTGAACCATTTCAATGGCAAAGATGCTTATCTTGGGCGCTTGAGAAAAGCCGACAGACACGATTTGTTTGGTGATTATCCAGTTCCAGAGCTAGGCTCTTATGTAGTACTACCGCTTGCTAAGCAGTCTCCATTGGGGTTGCTCGCCTTTTCTAGTGAAGAAGGCGGACATTTCCAACCCCATATGGATACGCTCTTTTTACGTCATTTAGCACTTGTTGTCGCTCATTTGGCGGACACCTTACCTTGGCAGATAAATAATGAGCCTAGAGCCCAAAATACCTCTTCCTAACAGCCTTCAAAAGCCACTTTCTCGCTTCTATGAGTATCTCAGAAGCGAGAAGGGACTCAGCCTACACACTCAACGTAATTACAAACAACAACTTGAAACTATGGCCGGTCATTTAGTCACACTAGGGCTAAAGGATTGGGGCCAGGTCGATGCAGCGTGGGTAAGACAACTTGCCAGTAAAGGCATGCGTGAGGGAATGAAAGCAAGCAGCATTGCAACACGCTTATCTTCACTGCGCAGTTTCTTTGATTTTCTTGTGTTGCGTGGAGAAATGACGGCCAATCCAGCCAAAGGTGTTTCTGCTCCACGTAAACAGCGTCCTCTGCCTAAAAACCTCGATGTTGATGAGGTTGGACAGTTGCTTGATGTTAACGAGGACGACCCACTGTCGATTCGTGACCGCGCGATGATGGAAGTGATGTATGGCGCTGGGTTACGACTGGCAGAACTGGTCGGTATTAACCTCAAAGATGTGTTGGGTCGCCAGGGTGAAATCCGAGTCATCGGTAAAGGCGATAAAGAACGCAAAGCGCCTTTTTCTGGTTTAGCTAAAGAGTGGGTCGATAAATGGCTTAAAGTTCGTGGTGAGTTGGCTTCACCGGGTGAAACCGCACTGTTTGTCTCGAAGTTAGGGACTCGTATTTCTCATCGAAGCGTGCAAAAACGTATGGAAGAGTGGGGAAAGAAGCAATCTGTCGCGAGCCACATCAGCCCGCATAAACTGCGTCACTCCTTTGCAACGCATGTGCTAGAGTCGAGCCAAAACCTTCGTGCTGTTCAAGAATTGCTTGGCCATGAAAACATCTCGACGACCCAAGTGTATACCCACTTAGATTTCCAACACTTAGCACAAGCTTATGATCAGGCTCACCCGAGAGCGCGTAAGAAGAACAAAGATTAGATTTAAGGGTTTACTATGCGAATTTATCGAGGGTTAAAGCCCATCAAAGCCATGACCTTTGACTTAGATGACACCCTGTATGACAACTGGCCTGTGATCATGAAGGTTGAGAAGGAGATGGCACAGTGGCTTTATCAAAAGCACCCAGTGTCGGCTTCTTTATCGCTCGAAGAGTGGCAGGGCATTAAGCAGCAAGTCGCCTCTGAAAACCCAGCTTTGAAACATGATGTCACCGTATGGCGTGAAACTCAGATTAAAAGTGGTTTGCTGCAATTGGGTTATTCTCAGCAGCAAGCAGAACAAGCGGCTCGAGAAGGTATTGAGCATGCATTATGGCTACGTAATCAAGTCAATGTTCCTGACGAAACGCATCGTGTGATGACTGAGCTTAGTCAAGGCATTCCTCTAGTTGCGATTACTAATGGTAATGTCGACCCACACAAAATTGGCTTAGGGCAGTACTTTCAATTAATCCTTAAAGCTGGCCCTGATGGAAGAGCTAAACCCTGCCCAGATATGTTTGAAAAAGCTCAGCAACACCTAGATTGTGACGCTGAGAATATTCTTCATGTTGGTGATCACCTCAAAACGGATGTCTATGGAGCCAAGCAAAATGGCTTCCAAGCGTGCTGGTTTAATGACACTGGTTCCAATTTATACCTCTCTTCGAAGGCGAGCGTGCTCCCTGATGTTGAAATAGACCAACTTAGCGATCTTATGCGACTAATTTAATGGCTTGGTAAGCTTATTGTGTCGCATTTATGATAGTGAATTGTTACATTAGTCGCCTATAAAAGCCTGATTAGGCTAGGATAATTGGCGGCTACTTTTTATCGATTCATTTCAGTCATAGCAGTGGTTGCGGGTTCTCTACTCCATTAGAATTTGAACAAGGGTTGGCATGCAAACATTTACATTTCTCGCAAATACTGAGGCGTTGTTTAGAGCTCAACTTGATCAGCGAGAATGGTGTGACAGCAAACAGTACCTTATCCAAATTTTCTCAGCTCAATCTTCAGATCTAGCTCGTCAAATCGCGAGTGTCGCTCTCAATCGTTTAAACAATGCGACGCTAATTGGTCAGAGTGCTCGTCATGTTATCTGTGATAATTGCCTTGAAAGTGCATGCACCTTAGTCATCATCAGTGAGTTCAACGAAACCCATCTAACCTCGGCAGTCCAGCCTTTTACGGGTAATCCAAATCAAGATAGCCAAGACTTAGCTTTGCAACTGCACCTTACCGAAGGCACCAAAACGGTCATCAGTTTGTGCGATCAGGTCGAAGGGCGTGATTACCCTATTTATAGCGCTTTTGAAAACCTGCCTTACGCATTGCCGATTGCTGGTGGACTGTGCCATGAGAATGAATTTGGCCGTTGGGTTATGTATAACGAGCAAACCTACCAGCATGCCTGTGTTGCTGTGGCTCTGACTAACCCAAGATTGAAGGTTTGGTCGGATGCGTACTCTGAGTGGAACCCGATTGGGATGAAACTGCGAGTCACACATGCGGTCGGAAATCGCTTATATGCGTTGAATGACAAGCCGGCGATTGAAGTATTCAAACATTACCTTGCGGATGGCAAAGACCTTCCTTTTAGCCAACTGATGAGCTTTCCACTTTATCGAGAACTTGGCAGAAAGAAGGGTATTTCAACACCTCTACGCATTAATGATGATGGCAGTATCGAGTTTGATAGCCCTTGGCATGTCGGTGAAGAGGCGCAGTTTTGTTATAACCACCCCTCTTTGACCGCGGAAAAGGTGCGTCACGGTGCCGAGATGCTAGCCATGCATCAGCCTGAGTCGGTGATCATCTATAACTGTGTATCTCGACTTGAGTTTATCGACAGTAAACTTGAGCTTAAGCCATTTGAAGGGATAGTGAATACATGTGGTGCCTACTGCATGGGTGAGCTATACCGCAATGAAGACCGCCAAGAGATACTGCACCACAGCCTGACTTATATCGCTATGCGCGAGTCTGACGAGGTTAAAGAGTTTCGTTGTGAAGATTTTCAGTGTGGCTCAACAGTGTCGCCATTGCTTAACTTGGTCAGAAATGCAGTCGCTGATCTCGACAGTATGAATACCCAGATGGAGAAAAAACTCCATCAACAAGCGCGTCGCTTAACCGAGAGCTATCGCATTGACTCACGCACTGGCTTACCGAACCGTATTGTACTGAAGGAGCGCCTCAATACGATTCTATTTAGTGAACACTTACTCACGTTAAAGCTCACGAATTTCCATCAAGTTAACGAAAAATACGGCTATCAGGTGGGTGACCAGTTACTGCTTGACCTGTCTAATCACTTTATTGAGCGATTGCAGCTTCGTGTCGTGAAGGAGCCTCGCGTGAAGGTTGAGCTGTTCAGTATTGGGGTCGGAGAGTGGGCGATTATCTTTAACGCCAGTGTTGGTAGTACAAAAATAAAAGAAGGTTTCGTTGAGTTCGCCGATGACATCGAACACATAAATTTTGAGCCATATGGTTTGGCTGATATTGATTACCTGTCTGTTTCTCTGTGTGGCGGCTTTGCTAGTCGTTGTGATTTCTTAACCGACAGCGGTGACGAGATCTTATTGAAAGCGATCGAAGCTCGACGTTATGGGGTGCGGAACAATACCCACATCACCAATGCCAAAGACATTCAGGTGAGCGAAGAGGACCGCAAAGAGCAGCTCGGTTGGTTGAGCTGTGTGAGCCGTGCGATTTTAGATCAGAACATCATTACCTACTCTCAGCCGATTGTGGAATCGGGCACTCACGAAATGATTGGCCAAGAGTGTTTAGTCAGAATCATGGAGTCGGACGGTACTATTGTGGCACCAGGAAAGTTCTTACCTATCATTGCCGACACGCACCTCTACACACGCCTTAGTCGACATATGATTAAGAGCACTATCGGTTATATGGCGGATAAACAGAGTTCGTTCTCTATCAATCTATCCCCACAAGATTTGTTGAGTGACAAGACGCTTGAGGTACTCGAGGCTGCGATCAGTGGTATGAACGATCCCACTCGACTTGGCTTAGAGGTTTTGGAATCTGAGCAAATCAAGGATTATGGCCGCATGATAGAGGTGTGTGATCACTTCCGTGCACTCGGGGCGAGAATCATTGTTGATGATTTTGGCTCTGGTTACTCCAATATTGATGAGATCATTAAGCTTGAGCCACAGATTATTAAGCTCGACGGTAGCTTGATTCGTAATATCGACAAAGACCAAAAACAAAGAAATATCGCTTCTCAGTTGGTTCGCTTATGCCAAGTGTTCAATGCTAAGACGGTTGCTGAATTTGTCCATAACCAACAGGTTTGTGAGATAGCAGAACAAATGGGTGTCGATTATCTGCAGGGTTATTACTTTGGTGAGCCTAAGCGATTGTTTTAGTTATTAAAACTAATGGGTTCTCATGCCGGCTGGCTTCGAAAATGCTCAATCACCATTGATGTCTGCTTTGTGGTGGAATAAGTGATGTCTAACTAACGTCACATTATTTATAAGACGATTGTAAGTATTCCGTGCAAGCCTTATCTATAATAAGCACAATAACAAATCATTAACCTAGCGATTAATGTGAATATGCAGTCGACTTCTCTCCTGATACAAGACATTGAGCAAACCCAACGTGAATTGGAAAAGATAGATTTTCATCAACACGAAAGCCTACTAATTCAGGTGTTTTCGTCTTTCGAGAAGGGTTCTGTTGCGGCTGCCTGCCAAGTGATTCAATCGACTTTCCCCAATGCCAAACTGATTGGTTGCAGTGCTAACCACTACATCAGCCAAGGCGTCATCCTGCACCAAGGTCTTTATCTGATTGTTACCCGTTTTGACGCGACGTCTTACTCTTGTGGTGTTGTCGAATATAGCGAGCAACCATTGGTCGATAGCCACGCTATGTGGCAACAGCTTGAGTGCAATGATAATACTCAAAGCATCATCTGTTTCGCAGACCGCTTGCAGATAAATAACCGAGTTCTATTTTCAGCGTTTGAGCAGTCGAGATATTTATTACCTATCTGTGGTGGTGCATCGACCATCACAGATAATGGACGATGGGTGATGCTAAACGGTATTTGCTATGAAAATGCCTATGTGATGTTGGCGCTGCACAGTGCAGAGCTATCCATCACTAAAGGTTATTTCACTGAATGGAACCCTATTGGCCGGACTTTCCGAGTGACAGGAGCCCAAGATAACTGGTTGGTTGAATTGGATGGTATACCTGTTCGTGAGCTCTACAATCGTTACCTCGCTGATGGCCTTGAATTGCCTTTTGAGCAACTGCATAATTTTCCTTTGATGGTTGGTGATCCGAAAGAGCAAAGGATTCACTTACCGCTCAAGGTGACGGAATATGGAGAGATAGAGTTCAGTGGCCAATTCCAAGTGGGTGATGAGGTCCGGTTTTGTTATGACCATCCCTCATTGACCCTGGAGCAGGTCCGACTGGGGGTTCAACAGCTTGCCTCTCATAAGCCGGAACAGTTTTTTATCTATAACTGTATCTCTCGCATCGACTTTATTGATGGCAACCAAGAGGTTGAGGTTTTCCAGAAGCTGGCCGACAGCTATGGCGTGTACTGCATGGGAGAACTCTATCAAGAGAATGATCAACAGCGAATCTTGCACCATAGCCTCACTTACCTCGCATTAAGAGAAGGCGAGGGTAAGGTAGTATTGCCATTAGATACACAACCCGCGACCAATATATCCCCTCTGTTTTCATTGATCCGAAATGCACTGCTTGATGTCGATGACATGAACAACAGCATGGCGAGTAAGATTCAGCAACAAGCTACCGCATTAACGGCGAGCTACCGAATTGATCACCGTACTGGCTTGCCTAATCGAAGTGTATTGCGTGAGAAGCTGTCGAAGATGAGCAGTGATAGCCACTTGTTAGCTTTGAAGGTCACGACCTTTGGTCAGATCAATGAAAAGTACGGCTATCGAGTGGGTGACAAGCTTCTGCATGACTTGAGTGAGTATTTTCAAAAGGCGCTGTGGCAGTTCTTTGATGAGGGATGTCAGCTCTACAGTATCGGTATTGGTGAGTGGGCAGTGGTGTTCGATAGCTGGGCGAGCCAAGAACATATTCATCAGCGATTCTCGGAGTTTGCCGATCAAACCGAGCATGTAAATTTCGAACCTACAGGTTTACCCGATATTGATTACTTGTCGGTGTCTATCTGTGCGGGTATTGCTAGCCGTCGAGATTTCCCAACGACCTCTATTGATGACTTATTATTGAAGGCGATTGATGCGAGGCGCAGTGCCGTCAGCCAGAATAAACACTTAGTGAGTGCTAAGACGTTAATTCAACTGGAGAAGCATCGCCAAGAACAACTTGGTTGGTTGTCGTGCGTGAGTCGTGCTGTGCTTAATCAGAATATTGTGGCGTGTTCTCAACCGATTGTTTCGGCGCATAGCCATCAGGTAGAGAGCTACGAGTGCTTGGTTCGAATTGAAGAAGACGGTCAGTTGATTGCACCGGGTAAGTTTTTGCCAATCATAGAAGGAACGCACCTCTATACACGCCTCAGTCGTCAGATGATAACGCGTACCTTTGATTTTATGAGTCAGCGAACCGATTCGTTCTCAATTAATTTAGCGCCACAAGATTTCAGCAATGAGAAAACCATTCTTCATCTTGAACAAGCCATCAAGAAAATCAGTCACCCACAGCGTATTGGTTTAGAAGTGCTGGAAACGGAACAAATTCAGGATTACGGTCGCTTGATTGAGGTGTGTAACCACTTCCGTGATCTTGGTGTGAATATTATTGTCGATGACTTTGGTTCAGGCTATTCGAACATTGATGAGATATTGAAGCTAGAACCACAAGTCATAAAGCTTGATGGTAGTCTAATTCGCAATATCGATACGGATAAAAAGCAACGTAAGATAGCGCAACAGCTGGTGAGCTTATGTCAGATTCTGAATGCTAAGACGGTGGCGGAGTTCGTACATAATGAACAGGTGTGTCGAATCGCAGAGGATATGGGTGTCGATTACCTGCAAGGTTACTACTTTGGTCAGCCTCAACGCTTATTCTGATAGGGAGAGTAAAATCTCTTTTCAACGAACAGCCAGAGTGTGCGTTTCACGTGAAACACTAAATGGTTCAATAGATTAAAGTCCGATGTAAAAAGGGTGAGCTTATGGCTCACCCTTTTTGTTTTTAGTATCTGTCCCGTCCTGAAATTTGTTTATTGCCTTCCCGCGCGCCTATTTGGTCTATTTGAGGGCATGGCCACACTTGTCGGCATGGAATACCTTTAGATACTGTTGGTAGTAGTCATCAATGAGTTTGGCAGGTTCACCCTCACCTAAAGACTTGAGTAACTCAACGCCCACCTCGCAAGTACACAAGTGGCCACTGTCTTGATTACGGCGCAAGGTGTATGAAGATACGCTAATGATGTCGAGGTGAACTTGTGGAACGGCTTGTAACCATGAGCTCTTGTTAAGCATCTTCTTCGCTTCTTGCCATGTGCCATCTAAGATGATGAATAGCGGTTTACGACTCAGGGCTTGGGTCATCACAGCTTGCTGGCACTCGATACTTTTATCACTTGGGAATAACAGAAACGGTTGCCGTGTTTCATCGTCAAGCAGCGCCATTAGCTCCGCTGGTGGTGTTTTCCTTTGCCATACAAGGGACCGACACTGATCAAGGGATTGCTGAAGCAGCTTTCCGGTATTGGTATCGCGCGACAGTTCATTCTCATGAGTGAGCAGTACAAGATCGATTTGGCTTTCGACACTCGGTATCAGGTGACAAATACATTGGTGAGTGAAGCCACAACCAGGGCAAGCTTGTAGGTTACTCATGTTTACAGCTTAACCCCACTTTGTGCAGGTGAGACACCATCAGCAAACAAAACCACATCGCTGATGTCAGCATCATCTGCAATTGGAGCAACACTTGGGTTGAGTGGGTAGCTCACACCAGAGTATGACAATGTGTGTTTCGCTGGTGTTGCACCGCCGCCGCTGACATTGAAGACCAGATCTTGCCAGCCGTGGTTTTGTGATTTACCTAAGCGTATGTCGCCCTTAACTAGTGTCACTCGGCTATTGAAGCGCCAATTATCTTGATGGTTTTCGAAAATCAGCAGTGTACAGCCACCAGAACCACACCAATCGAGTTGGGCGAACAGCTCTTCTTTACCGTCGCCATTGAGGTCGTAGGTCAGCCAGCGGTACTTAGTATCGTCTGGTGAGCTGTTGTTGATCTTAAAATACTCGCGGATCGCTTGGTCGACTTTTGGATCAAGTTGATCACTTGAGTTAACCTGCTTTGCGGTTAGATCCACGGCCTTGGTCGTGTTCATTTGTGCTTGTTCACTCTTGGCCTCAAATAGCACTAGACCGCCATTGGCAATCGGGTAGACAACGTTGCCCACTTTTTCTTTTTCAGCGACCAGTTTGCCGTTATCGAGCGTGAAGATACGCTCTGAGATCAGGTATTGCTGCTGGTGGCGAGTCATCACAACTTGAACCTGATTTTGGTTGAGTTGCTGCCAGAAGCCTTGTTCAACAATCGAAGGATCGCCATTGCTGTAAGAGTAAGTCGTGATCGCGCTGTGGTCATCGTTGAGCTCTAGGTTAATTGAGAACCCAGAGTTTTGTGTTGAGCTTGCGAAGTAGAGTCCGCTCCAGTCCAGAGTTGGATCTTGGTTAGATACTGTTGCACAACCGTTGTATTTGTTGTCATTAAGGTTGAGTTTCGCTTCCCAGCCATAGATCGAATCGCTCATGCCGTCGCTGCAACTCTCTTTTGTAAGGTTGAGTTTGCCTTGCGCTGCTTTACCTTCTAATTGGTAATCACGACTGCTTGGTGTGGTGCGGCTTGATTCAATATCGAGGATCTGTGGCTGTTCGCCCATCTTAGTGTATTTGAGCTGGTCTTTATCGAAGCTTGCTGACCAGAAAGGTTCATTGCCGAATACACGTGTTGAACGCAAGGGTTGGTCACAACGATCAGGGTTTTCTGCGGTTAGGATATTCACTTGATCAACCACGAAACGTGCCGTGAAATCTGCGTTATACCCTGTTTGGCTCGGTACGGTTAGATGACCAATCAGCTCGCCGTATAAGGCTTGGTAAGGTCTCGCTGAGAGCCCTTGCGCTTCTAATGCGAGTTCTGGTGTTAAATCTAACCAGTATTGTTGTTGGCTACCGCAAGGGGTGAAGGTTCGGCTTTCGTGGCCAACCACAACCTGACCACGCATGATGAAGGTTTGCGGTTGAATGCTCAGTGGCTCATCCAAGGTTGCTGGTGGAACTTCAGATTGTTGCGGTGTATCTGGCGCCGTTACACAACCTTGTAGCGCGAATGCGACTAGCCATGTCACTGGGTTTTTCATTACCTTCATGTTATATCTTCCTCGGAGCAACCGTTAATTGGATTTATTATGGCATATTGGTTATTTAAAACAGAACCCGACACCTTTTCTATTCAGACTCTTAGAGTACAAAAAACCTCTTGTTGGGAGGGTGTACGCAACTATCAGGCTCGAAACATGATGCGTGATGATGTCAAGCTTGGAGACTTGGTGATGATATACCACTCATCATGTAAAAAAGTTGGCGTAGCAGGGATCGCAAAAGTAACCAGAGAAGCCTACCCAGATCATTTTCAATTCGATCCCGAGAGTGATTACTACGATCCTAAATCTTCTCCTGATAATCCTCGCTGGATTATGGTGGATGTCGAGTTTGTACGAGTGACTGAGCGTTTGATTCCCTTAGCAACATTGAAAGCTATGCCAGAGCTATCAGAAATGCCATTGGTGAAGCGCGGTAATCGCTTGTCCATCATGCCTGTTACTGAACAGGAGTGGCAGGCCATCTTAAGCAAAGAAGTACTCGGTTCTCGCTAACCTTAGAGGAAGCTTTTAGCGTAAGGTTCAAAAAAGGCAGCCATTGGCTGCCTTTATGTTTTTATTGGGACTGCTTAGAGTAGGTGTTTTTCTAAGTAGTGAGCAACGGCGTCGTCTGCGTTGCTGCCAATCACTTCATTGTCTGGCAGAGCTTTCATCACTTTCTCGTGTGATGTGCCCATGATCAGGCCTTTACCCGCCATAGCTAGCATCTCAGCATCATTCATACCATCACCAAAGGCGATGCAGTTATCAAGAGTCAGGTTCAGTGATTTCGCAACCGCGTCTAACGCATGGCCTTTCGATACTTCTGCTGCCATCACTTCTAGACACCAAGGTGTTGAGAAAGCGATGTTCAGTTTGTCGCCAAACATGTCTCTTAGCTTTTGTTCAAACGTCACTAGGTATTCATGGTCTTGTTCTGGGTGTGTGAAGAAAACTTTCGCAATGCCATCACTCGGCGCGTTGTCAGCTTCAAATCGCTTGTAGCTAAAGCCAGACTCACTGTGGAACTTAGCCAGCATTTCATCTTCACGATCCAGCAACCAATCTTCATTTTGGTACATGTGAATGAAGATGTTTGGATCTTGGCGAACCACATCAATAACAGGCTGAACTAAATCCTGAGGCACGTTCTGGCTATACATTAGCTGATCATTTTGGTCGTGTACGCGCGCACCGTTTGAAGTGATCATGTAGGCCGGAATACCAGCAATCTCTCGAATACCCGCAACATCGACATGGTGGCGACCCGTCGCGAAGATAAAGGTGTAACCTTGGTCGTGTAACTTCTTGAGTGTCAGCTTGGTAAAATCGCTTAACTGATGGTTGGGAGCCAGAAGCGTACCATCTAAATCAGAGGCAACGATTTTCACGGAATCTTTAAGTGCAGGAATAGTCATTTAACCCTCATTGCAAAATGCTTAACCAATATCGACACCAGCCAATGCTAGCGCCCTTTGAAATACAATATCTCTATCTAGAAATTGTATGCCAAATTCACGCAAGAAAAGAGGGCAAAGCTCACTTACTTCTCTTCCTCTTTAGCACATATCTTCTTGGTAGGTTGCTTAGCGTGTTAGCTCTGGGAAAAAAACTGATTGATCGCATCCAGTGTTTGATTGCGGTATTCATCTTGCTCAAACAACACTTCATGCCTAGAACCTTCAATCAACTTAAACTGGCAATTAGAGTTCGTTTTCTTCAGTTTAGAGATGAACTTTACTTGGGCACTGTTGCTGACAATCTTCTCTTCCCCTGCTTGAATCAAAAGCAGTGGGATTTTGATTTGGCGAGTTTGTTGGATGGCCTGCTTGGCTGCCATTAACCCTTGCCACACCCAGCGTGTGCTCGGTCCGCCTACCTGCAAAGAGGGTGACTCGTCATACAAACGGCGGAACCACTGATAGCGAACCTTGCTGTGGCTCAGTAAGTTGTTTTCGAAAGGTTTTGAGTAATACGCTTGTTGGCCTGGCGCATAAGTTGGTTTAGCGTGATACGCGGTAAGCACTTGTCCAACAACCATCGCGATAGGTTTTAGGTACCATTCAGTGTTGATGCCAAACATCGGCGCACACAGGGTTACCTTATCAAACGGGTGATCCGGATGAGTCTGTAGATAGCGAGTCGCGATGGTACTGCCCATTGAATGCGCAAGAAGATAACGCTCGGTATATTTACTTAAGTCAAAACTGGCAATGATGTCAGACATGTCTGATGCATAATCATCGAACTCATGAATGTGACCAATGTCAGAGTCTGTTACCATACGTTCCGACTGACCTTGACCTTGGTGGTCAAATGAATAAACGTCATAGCCTTGTTGATAGAAATCATAAAAGAGTTCTTGGTATTTTAGGCAGCACTCGATACGGCCATTTGAAATAACGATGGCTTTGGTATGAGTCGGTGAGGTTAGGCTACACCAGTACAGCTTCTTTTTACCGGATGATGTTACATACCCATCTTTTCGTTGTTGCCAAAGAGTGGGGATCGGGTGTTTAATCGCTTGCTCGAACTGAGGTTCTTGCGTGTAAGAAAACGGGGCGACGCTGTGGTTTTCCATGGGAAATTACCTGAACTGGTGCATGTGAGAGCTTTATCGCTACTAATGTTGTTAGATTAAAGAACTAGTAAGGAAATGCAAATGGATACTCATGTTTGGCTTGCTTATGTCGTCACGGCGATATTGTTTAGTTTGGCTCCGGGTTCAGGTACCGTTAACTCAATCAGCAATGGACTAAGTTATGGTACCAAGAAGTCGCTCGCGTCGATCGCAGGCTTACAGCTCGGTCTTGCATTCCACATAATGCTGGTGGGCGCGGGTATTGGCGCATTAGTCGCTCAATCTGCGTTGGCATTCACTATCATCAAATGGGTGGGCGTGGTTTACCTTCTTTGGTTGGGTATTCAAAAGTGGCGTGACAACTCTAGCTTAGTGGCCTCACAAGAAAACTCGACGCTATCGAGTGGCAAGCTGCTTAGAAATGCGGTGCTGATTAACCTTACCAACCCAAAATCTATCGTATTTTTGGTGGCTTTGTTTCCTCAATTTATCGATCCCACACAACCACAAGCACCGCAGTTATTAGTGCTAGGTGTGACGACGGTATTCATTGATAGCGTTGTTATGTTGGGCTATACCTCATTAGCTTCACAAATGGGACGTTTTATTCGTTCAGATCGCATAATGGGTAAGATAAATAAAATCTTTGGTGGTATGTTCATGGGCTGCGGCGCATTGCTGGCTGCCGCTAAAGCCTAGTGAAAGCAATAGAGTTATAGTTAAATCAATTAGAGTTATCAAGAAATGACCGCTACGTACGTTGCTCGACAACCTATCTTAAACCGTAACAAGAACACACTTGGTTATGAGCTGCTGTTTCGTGACGGAGAAAGGAATGCCTATCCAGCGCATATAGAGTCTAACAGAGCAACGTATCGTCTGATTGTTGAGAATTTCTTGTCGGTTGGTCTTAACCCGTCGATCCCATCTTCACGTTGCTTTATTAACTTCCCGTATCAAAGCTTGATTCGTCGGTTGCCTTTGAGCTTGCCGAAAGATAAGGTTGTGGTTGAGATCCTCGAAACCTGCCAACCGACCAACGAATTATTAGAAGCCGTTAAAGAGCTATACCAAGCGGGGTACATGATTGCTCTAGATGACTTTACTTCGACGCCAGAATGGGAGCGTTTCCTTAAATACACACATATTGTTAAGCTCGATATCATGCAGATGGGCTTGGATGAGGCGTGTGATTTGGTAAAAGCTCATCAAGGGAAAAAGTTTAGCTTTCTTGCTGAACGAGTCGAAACCGAACAAGAATTCCAGCAAGCCAAAGAGGCGGGCTTTAAGTTCTTCCAAGGCTATTTCTTTAGTAAACCGGAAATCATCAAGACCAAGTACATCAGCCCTGAACAAGTGATTGCCATGGAGCTGTTCCAAGAAGTGTGTAAGCCGGATGTCGACTTCCAACGTGTCGAGAGCATCGTCGCGAAGGATGTCGCTTTGTCTTATAAGCTACTGCGCTTTGTGAACACAATGTCGCCTCGTCTTGAGGTAACTATTTCGTCATTCCGTCAGGCCTTGGTTTACTTGGGGCAAGAGAAGCTGAAAATGTTTGTTTCGCTGGCGGTGGCGTCTTATGTCTCTGATAAAAAGCCGAAAGAGTTGTATGGCTTGTCTTTACAGCGAGCGCAATTTTGTCAGCGTATGTCTCGTTATCAGGTATTTGAAGGGCACACTGAGCAAGCCTTTATGATTGGTTTGTTCTCATTGTTGGATGCATTGCTCGATCTATCGTTAGAGAATTTAGTTGAGCAACTGCCTTTGTGTAAAAGTATCAAGGTGGCTCTGCTACGTAGAGAAGGGCCATATGGTACCTTGCTCGCGCTTGAAGAGAGCTTTGAACATGCCGATTGGCAACAGCTTGATGAGCACTGCGCTGATTTAGGATTAAGCGTGGATCAGGTAAAAACGGAGCTTACCGAAGCTCGCCGTTGGAGTCATACCGTGACCAACAAGCTCTGATGTTTCTTCGTTAAACTTTTATGACAATTGAAACGCACGCCTTGACGTGCGTTTTTTTATAATTAATATATACGCATATCCATATATGAGTATGTAGTTATGCTTCCTCACCAATTTTTTAAATTACTGTCTGATGAAACGCGAGTGCGTTGCTTAATGATGATTGTGCGCCAAGAGTGCCTCTCTGTTGGTGAGTTGACTCAGGCATTACAAGAAAGTCAGCCAAAGGTTTCACGCCACCTTGCGCAGTTGCGCTCAAACGGCATTTTGACTGACGTTCGCCAAGGACAATGGGTTTTCTACCGCTTGTCCAAAGATTTACCGGGTTGGATGCTAAAGTTAATTGATGACCTTATCGCATCGAACTGTTTGAAAACTGAATATCAACAAGACATTGAACGCCTAGAAGCTATGACTTCACGCCCTCAATGTTGCGTTTAATTGAATATTTTTAGATTCCCCACTAGCTGAGAGAGCATACGATGACAGTTAAAGTAGGTATTAATGGTTTTGGCCGCATCGGCCGTCTAGCACTTCGCGCAGCATTCGATTGGGCAGAGCTAGAGTTTGTACAAATTAATGATGTAGCGGGCGATACCGCAACGTTAGCACATCTTCTAGAGTTCGATTCAGTTCAAGGTCGATTTCACCACGAAGTAACTGCAGAAGGCGATGAGATGATCATAAATGGCCAGCGCATCAAGACCACACAAGAGCGCGACATCGATGCGATCGATTGGTCTGGCTGCGATGTGGTTATCGAAGCGACCGGTGTTCACCGTAAGACTTCTTTCCTAAACAAATACCTAGAGCAAGGCGTGAAGCGTGTTGTGGTATCAGCGCCAGTGAAAGAAGAAGGCATCGCAAACATCGTTGTTGGTGTGAACGACAACATTTTTGAACCAGCAGTACACAAAATTGTGACGGCTGCGTCTTGTACCACTAACTGCATCGCTCCAGTAGTGAAAGTGATCAACGAGAAGCTTGGTATAGAGAATGCGTCATTTACAACGATTCACGATCTAACTAACACGCAAACCATTCTAGATGCGCCGCACAAAGATCTACGTCGTGCACGTGCATGTGGCATGAGCTTAATCCCAACAACAACTGGCTCTGCGAAGGCGATTGTTGAGATCTTCCCTGAGCTAGAAAACCGCATCAACGGCCACGCAGTTCGTGTACCACTAGCGAACGCGTCTCTGACTGACATCATCTTCGAAGTGAAGCAAGACACGACGGCAGAAGAAGTGAACGCGATGTTGAAAGAAGCATCTGAGAACGAGCTAAAAGGCATCCTTGGCTTTGAAGAGCGCCCACTTGTGTCTATCGACTACAAAGGCGACCAACGCTCTACAATCGTAGATGCACTGTCTACCATGTTGGTTGGTAAGCGCATGGTTAAGATCTACGCTTGGTACGACAACGAAATGGGTTACGCGACACGTACCGCAGAGTTAGTACGTACAGTCGGCTTAGCATAAACCTGAGCACTTAGGAGATAACACTATGACACACCCAACATGGCAATTAGACCTTGAACAAGGCGCGCTGATTCTGACTCCATGCCCAGGTACTAAAGACGCTGATCTTGATGCATCTCTGGCACAACTGAAAGAGCAAGGCGTTGAAGCTATTGTGACTGCGCTCGATGATGCAGAGCTAGCAAGCAAAGACGTGGCAGCACTTGGCGAGAAAACTCGTGCGCTAGGCATGCAGTGGTTCCAAATCGAAATCGAAGACGATTGTGCTCCGGGTGCTGAGTTTGCGGCGAAATGGTCTGCAGCAAGCCCAGATCTACACAAAATTGTTGATAGTGGCGCTAAGGTAGCAATGCACTGCATGGGCGGCTCAGGTCGTACCGGTTTGTTCGCGGCTCATCTGCTTTTAGAAAAAGGCTGGGATCTCGACAAGATCGTTCAAGAAGTTCAAGCACTGCGTCCAGGTGCTTTCACTAAACCTATCCAGGTTGAGTACATCAATGGCGTAGCGAATAGCTAATAGTCATCGGTGTTAGACAAGGAGCTTTTGGTATCTGGAGTGTTAAGCTTATCGTGATCCAAAAGCTCTTTTTGTTTTGATTGCAGAGATAGCATTATGTTTTCAAATCTAAGTAAGAGCGTTCGCCAATACATGTTGGTGACTTTCAACTACTGGAACTTCACCATTACCGATGGTGCACTTCGTATGCTGGTGGTCCTGTATTTCTACGACCTTGGTTACAGTTCGTTAGAGATCGCCTCACTGTTCCTTTTCTATGAATTCTTTGGTGTGGTGACGAACCTAATCGGTGGCTGGCTGGGGGCGCGTCTTGGCCTCAATAAGACCATGAACATTGGTCTCGGGATGCAAGTCTTTGCCTTGGGTATGTTGGCATTGCCATCGGCTATGTTGACTATTCCTTGGGTAATGGCAGCGCAGGCCTTGTCAGGTATCGCTAAAGATCTCAATAAGATGAGTGCCAAGAGCTCAATCAAAACCTTGGTACCGGATGAGCAGCAAGGTGCTTTGTATAAGTGGATTGCGATTCTGACTGGGTCTAAGAATGCGCTGAAGGGTGCAGGCTTCTTTATTGGTGGTTTGCTGCTTTCAATGATTGGCTTCCAATACGCTGTGCTTGCGATGGCAGTCGTGTTGGCCTTAGTCTTCGTTGGCAGTGTGTTGAGCTTAGAAGCGGACATGGGTAAAGCGAAAACCAAGCCTAAATTCAAACAGATCTTCTCTAAGTCAGAATCCATCAACATCCTATCTGCAGCGCGTATGTTCCTATTTGGTGCCCGTGATGTGTGGTTTGTGATTGCTTTGCCGATTTACCTAGGCAGTGTGTTTGGTTGGGATCATTCATGGGTTGGTGGTTTCTTAGCTGCTTGGACTATCGCTTATGGCTTTGTACAGGGCATTGCGCCGAAGATTACTGGTAAAGCTCAAGGCAAGGTGCCAGATGGCCATGCTGCGCTGTTATGGGCAGGTGCGCTGGCTATCGTGACTGCTGCTATCGCTTATGCAGTACAGATTGGTTGGCAACCAGAGCTCGTTATCGTGGGTGGTTTGATGGTATTTGGTGCCATCTTTGCGGTGAACTCATCACTTCACTCATATTTGATTGTGAGTTATGCGAAAGGCGATGGCGTTTCTCTTGATGTCGGTTTCTATTACATGGCAAACGCGATGGGCCGTTTGATTGGCACGATATTGTCGGGCTTGGTATTCCAAATGGCAGGTTTGTCTGCGTGTCTGTGGGTTTCCTTCGCATTCTTAGCGATAACGACGGTGATCTCTCTGCGTTTACCTAAAGTACCGCAAATCTCAGCGGCATAAGCTTCAGCCGCATGAGTAAGAGCTCAAGTCGCATAAGCTAGCGTCGTATGAGCTAAATTCGCGATAAGCATCTCCTTTAACACTAAGCTGACTTGGTATTTATTCCGGTCAGCTTTTTTATTGCTATAGTAGAATGATTGAATATTAATCAGGCATTTACATGAAGCAGCGAATTCTCTTTTTTGATTTAGCACGATGTGTCGCGGCCGTAGCGGTTATCGCGATTCATGTTTTGGCGCCTTATCGCAATGAATTGGGCACTATTCCTTTCGGTGAATGGCTTACTGCCATTACGGTAAACGGTTTCAGCCGCTGGGCAGTACCTGTGTTCATTTTGATTACTGGCGCACTGATGCTCAGTGACCAGCGCCCGTTTGACGCCAAATACTACCTCAAGCGTCGTCTGGGCAAGGTACTGATACCTTTCATTGTCTGGTCGCTTTTCTATACCTATCTTTCGGGTTGGTCGGCAATGGGCTTTGATGCCGACGTCAGTTGGGACGTGTTGCTTAATAGCTACCATCATTACACCTATTACCACCTTGGTTTCTTCTATTACTTCATCCCGCTCTACTTTGTGATTCCGTTCTTGCAGATCATGGTCAGAAAGTACGGTGATAGATCTGTCTATGCCTTTACGGCGGTATGGTTGTTCACAACATTGCTGTTCTTACTGAAAATCGATGGCCCTTGGAGTCACGAGTTGTGGTTGTACACCGGTTACTTACCATTGGGTTACTTGCTGTATAAGATTGTGCCACTTAACAAGATGACAGTTGGCGTGAGTGTATTACTGGGTGGATTTGCGTTACTAACCACGGTTTACATGGTGGTTGATGCAAGCTTGGTGGCAGAAGAGTACACGGTAGGGCGCTGGTTATCTTACAAGACGTTGAATACCGTATTAGCAGCGAGCATGGTGTTCATGGTATGCCGTTACTATGGTGAAGGCTTGTCTGATAAGAGTAACCAAGTAGTTGGCTTTATCAGTAAGCACAGCTTAGGTATATACCTGCTGCACCCTATTGTCTTGTGGCCAATGAAAGAGTTCGGTTGGTACCAAGGACATCCAGCTTGGGTTATTCCATTATGGATTGTGATCAGCGGAGCTGGCGCGTTATGGATGAGCTGGTTGGTCTCTAAGTCAGAGAAAACACGTTGGTTATTGCCTTAGCGGTGAGTGCTAAGGCTTTCTGATGGATTGCTTAGGGGAGACAGTTGAAGCGGCTGACGTTTAGCGCTTCAACGCAAAGTGCAAGAACTTATCGCCTTGGTAGGTTAAGGTTCCTTTGTCGCCCGGGTTAAGGGCGTGGAAGTAGTGGATGCCGACTTGGAATTCTCGCTTCGGACCAACCACACCACGTTGAACGTAAATCCAGTACTCTTGATCTTCTTGGCCAGGTTCTGCGTCAGGAAGGTCGATGGATTGTTTGTCTAACACCGTGACATTCACTTTCTTCTCTGGCGCATTTTCACCTTGCGAGTGTTTTCTATAGAAACCAATAAATACCCAAGCCGCTAGAGCAGCGAGTGCAAAGATGGCAAAAAAGAGTGAATTAGGCATATAACCTCCATGTAGTCGTGATGGTTATTCTAGTCTTTCAGGCAATAGGGATATGTGTTTAAAGCCGTTATTCGTGAACTGTTGTAAGCCAAGCTGATTATTTTTCGGCAGACATCACATTTAATGGCCAGTTTGGGATAAAGCATTGTTATTTATTGTCTCTTTCTCTCGTAAATAACAGTGATTTTGTATAAGAATAGGGAAATGCTCGACTAGAATTATAGTGTGGAGTGGGAGGGCCAAGATGACCGATATTGAAAAAGTGGTGACAAGAACTCGCAATATAGAGAAATTATTGAGGCTTCAATATCATGCCGAAGGCGAAGGATTACATGAGCTTGTAACAAGCTGTGAAGAAAGGTTACCGCACGATATGGTGAGTAAGCTGCGTTATATCGCAACGTGTCGTAACAAGGTAGTCAATGAACATGAGGCTAAGTTGGAAGACCAACATAAATTCATCATGATGTGTAACGACTGTGAGAAGGAGCTGACTCCACGTAGTGGTCGTTTTATCTGGCGAGTTGCGATTTTACTGATGATGGCAATGACTTTAGCTGCCGCAGGTTTCTATTATGCGAACTGGGATGTGCTAACACTGCATCTGTTTTCGAAGTGAAAAAATTGAACAAAAAAAGGGACGCTCATGGCGTCCCTTTTTTTATCTGTAACTTGCTTAGTACATCATCGGTAGTGTCATTAGACCTACAACTACCGCGATCATTACAAGTCCTTGTCTTTGCGAAGATGAAATCATAACACTACTCCTAAATTTGGTTGTCTCTCGCTATGTTTTAAAGAATAGCCCACTTATAGGTTTAGATCAAGAATTACTTTCGAAAGCTCCAAAAGTAGTAGAAAACTATTAGTTTTTGGCTTGTTTGTCTCTGTTTAACTGTGTGTTTTGGTGTGTTCTTATTTTGTTCGTTGTGATTCATGTTTGTTCTTATTTATTTTAAGTTGCTGTTTTATAATGGTTGTTATGTGTGATTTATATTGTTAAAGGTTGTTAAACTGTATTAATGGGGGTTGGTGGTGGTGAGGTTTGTTTTGGTTGGTTTTTTAAATTTTCGGCTTGGTTTTTGTGGCGGTTTTTACCGGGGGCTTGAAATAACCTGACAAAACTGGGCTTTAAAAAAGAAAACTGGCTACTTTACAAGTCTAGGGTTGGTTGGTGTTTTTATTTTCCTATTAAACTTGAGTTTATATATTTAAGTTATTGTTATTGTTTGCTTTAAATGTTTTTATTTTAATTTTTCAAGTGTGGTTTTTGGCGGAATATGGTCGGTTTTGGTGGGTTTGATAGGTTAGAATTGACCAAAATTCAAGTATGGTGACTCTAATGCCAGTTTGAATGGGTTTTATGATGATTCGCGCTAGTTTTAAACGAATGGCCATTGTCACGGTAGTAATTGTTACGACTTCAATCTAAAGAGACTCTTTTTAGTGGAAGCGTAATCAAGATCCAACTTTGAGGCGCTGAGGCTTTACATCAACACTCGTGTGCCTAGACTGGCGACGATTTAAAGCAATAGGGCAAATGGTATGTGGAGTTGGTTGGCGGTTTCCTTGTCTGGTATCGGAGCAATAGCAGGAACGAAACATGGACATATCGGTCAGGCCTTATCGTATAAGGTTTTTACCTTTGTATTATTAGCGACCATTGCTTTAACTCAATCTGTCGTTGCTGATTTTACCTATTGGGTCGTTGCTGGGTTGGCGGTTTCTGCGATCGCAGATGTCTTGCATACTGTTACTCAAAAACGTTCTCTGCATTTTGTTTGCTTCTTGTTGGCTCAGCTCTGTTACAGCAAAGCATTTTGGTTACAGCTATCAGGAGAAATGGTCTGGTGGTTGTTCGCGCTGCTGTTGGCGGCTTGTGTCGTTGCTTTCTTCTTATTACTGCCTCGCTTAGACAAACTCGTCTTTCCTGTGGTTATCATGGGTATTGTGCTTATTCAGCTTGCATGGGCTTCTGGTGAACTCTGGTTGCTTGATCCTCAACTGTCGCATGCGGTGGGCTTTGCTGGTTGTGCCGTGTTGCTGCTTTCGGCATTAGCATACGCGCTAAATTTCTATCGTAGCCCAATTAAGGGTGCCTACTTTTGGGTGACGGGCAGTTACTTTCTGGCTCACGCTCTCATTGTTGCTTCCCTTACCATTTAGGGTAGAGCTAGCTTAACTCTGAGCTACATCAAGGCAGCTCAGATGAAAGTAGGTACTCTACATCTACTTCATTAAACATGAGATAGAGTTATGACTACCGAAATTCATGCACACAACGTTTTAAACCTACTGAGTGAAAAGCCACTGACTCGCGAAGAGTTGACGCAGGAGCTTGCTCAAACTTATGGCGCAGAAGCGCGCTTTCATACCTGTAAGCTGAACGGCCTGGATTTAGATGGATTGCTGAAGTTTTTCTTGAAGATGGAAAAGGTCGTAGTTATTGATGACAAGCTTTGCACTAATCGCGAACGTGTGTGTAACCACTAATTCCCAGTGACTTGGTTTTTAGAGCCTTTTGGCTTTTATAGATTAAGAGGAGTGGATGCGATGTTTTCGGTTCCACTCTTTAAATTACCTTTCTATTTGCTCTCGAAAAATTCCCTTCTAATTACATAAGTTAATCCTTTTATTACTGCGTTCGAAAATCAATGTTGAGGCTGCTATACTCCGCGCACTTACGCTTTTCGAGACAAACTTATGGAAATTTTATCTGCAGCGACCATGCTGTTTCTTATTATGGATCCGCTTGGTAATCTACCAATCGTGCTCTCTATCCTTAAGCATATTGATCCGAAGCGTCGCCGTATTGTTCTTGTTCGTGAACTGATGTTTGCGCTGATTATTCTGCTGTTGTTCTTGTTTGCTGGTCAAAGCATCATGAACTTCCTGCACGTGCAGCCTGAAACCTTGAGTATCTCTGGCGGTATTATTCTGTTCATCATCGCGATTAAGATGATCTTCCCAAGTGCGGGCAGTATTACCGGCCTTGCGGCGGGTGAAGAACCGTTTATTGTGCCGATGGCGATCCCAATGATTGCTGGCCCTTCAGTTATTGCGGCATTGATTCTGTTGTCGACTCAGCACCCTGACAATATGTTAGAGCTTTCAGGCGCGGTGATGCTGGCTTGGGGGGCTACCTTCTTTATTCTGATGTTTAATGGTTTCTTCCTGCGAGTGCTGGGTGAGAGGGGCCTTAAAGCCATCGAACGCTTGATGGGCTTGTTGCTGGTTATGTTGTCGACGCAAATGTTCCTAGATGGTGTGAAAGGCTACATGGCTTAATGTCGTTACCACAGTAAATAAAAAAACGCCGCTCAAATGAGCGGCGTTTTTGTTTCACTGTTTCTGTCATGATGTTTTCTGTAGCTAAGCGTTTTATATCTGAGCTTAAGCTTGATTACATCATGTGTTTGCGTCGGATATCGAGTAAGGCAAAGACGCCGAAAATCAATATTGACCACTTCTCCCAACGTGACATCTCGATCTTATCGCCGAATGCACCGATGAAAATCAGCATCTGCAGGCCGTGCATGAAGAACAAGAATGCTGTCATGATATAAAGCGCAATCGCAGCATTACCCGGGAACGGGTAGAAAATATTTACGATTAAGATAAACCAAACAAAGGCGATGGCTGCTTTTGCTAGTGGAAGCAAGAACTTCATTCAATAACTCCTATTCTTCAGTGATTCGATTGAACAGTCGGTAGCTTGACTGTCCGGTGGTCTTGTCGCGATGCAATTCCCAGTTCTCTGGCATAGCTTCGAGTTTCAGTTCTTTTTCTGTCTCGACGTAAATGATGGCATTGTCTGCAAGCCAACCGTTACTCTCAAGCAGTTGTACTGTTTCTGCCAGTAAGCCTTTACGAAATGGTGGATCAAGGAAAACCATATCGTAAGGAGTGCCCGGTTTCTTAAGGAAAGAGATAGCATCAGTATTCACGACATTGATGTTGTCTGCTTTGAGCTCTTTCGCGTTATCAGAAAGCTGTTTGGCTGCCTTTTGATTCATTTCGAGCAGTGTCACCATTTTTGCTTGGCGAGAAGCTGCTTCAAAACCTAGACCGCCAGAACCGGCAAATACATCCAAGCAAGTTGAATGTGGGATATCTTGAGCCACCCAGTTAAAGAGTGTCTCTTTTACTCGGTCAATGGTTGGGCGTAATCCTTCTAAATCATGAACTGGTAGCTTTCTACCTCTCCATGAGCCACTAATAATTCGAACAAAGCCTCCGGATGGCTTTTTTTGTGATGTGTTTTGCTGGCGACGTCTTACCATAGATTTTTTGACCGCTAATAAAGTGATACTATACCGAGCCCAATTTAAGTGGGTTTGTGTATTAAATAAATTTGCAATGACAAAGTGTATCAAGCTAAAAGCAAACTTATCACTGCTTTGTCATTTTTCTTTACTATTCGTTTGTACAAGCTTGTATTGTATAACAATAGCAAAGAGTCGACGTGTATTAAGTCAATACAGCTAATTAGTAGATCTAGGAAACTCCTCTGATGACGGAAAAAAAGAAGCGCGGATTATTATCGTGGCTTGGTTTTGGTGAAGAAGAACAAAGCCTAAAAACTCAGAATGAAGCGAACGTAGAAAACGTTGAAGATCAAACTGAAGTTGAATCACAAGTCGAGGCTGAAGCTGAAGTAGCTAAGCCAACTGAACCTCAGTCAGTTGAATCTGAGCTTGCTGAATCAGATCAAGCGCTTGAAGAGACTCAAGAAGAGCAGCAACCTGTCCTAGCAGAAGCAGAAGCAGAAGCAGAAGCAGAAGCAGAAGCAGAGCAGGAAGAAGTGGTGGCTCCTCAAGCTAAGGTTGAAGAAGTACAAGAGAAGCCGACAGAAAGCTTCTTTGCTCGCCTTAAGCGCAGCCTAAGTCGTACTAAAGCAAACATCGGTGCGGGTTTCTTTGGTCTATTCAAAGGTAAGCAAATCGATGAAGATCTGTTTGAAGAGCTAGAAGAACAACTTCTGATTGCTGACGTGGGTATGAATACTACCGTTAAGATCATTGAAAACCTGACAGAAAAAGCATCTCGCAATGACTTAAAAGATGGCGAAGCTCTATATGGTTTGCTCAAAGAAGAGATGGCAGACATCTTAAGTCAAGTGGAACAGCCACTGGTTGTTGATACCACTAAAACACCTTACGTTATCTTAATGGTTGGTGTGAACGGTGTGGGTAAGACAACTACGATTGGTAAGTTGGCGAAACAATTCCAAAATGAAGGCAAGAAAGTGATGCTAGCTGCGGGTGATACCTTCCGTGCAGCAGCGGTTGAACAGCTTCAGGTTTGGGGTCAGCGTAACGATGTGCCAGTTATCGCTCAGCACACTGGTGCGGACAGTGCGTCTGTTATCTACGATGCGATTGAAGCAGCGAAAGCGCGTGGCGTTGATGTTGTGATTGCCGATACAGCGGGTCGTTTGCAGAATAAGAGCAACCTGATGGAAGAGCTACGCAAGATCGTTCGTGTAATGAAGAAGATTGATGACTCTGCACCACACGAAATCATGCTAACGCTAGATGCAGGTACGGGTCAGAATGCTATCAGCCAAGCGAAACTATTCAGTGAAGTGGCTCCGGTCACGGGTATTACATTGACTAAGCTAGATGGTACGGCGAAAGGTGGTGTGATTTTCTCAATTGCTGACCAGTTCCAGATTCCAATCCGCTACATTGGTGTGGGTGAAGGTATTGATGACCTGCGTCCATTTGAATCTAAAGACTTCATTGAAGCACTATTTAGCCGCGAAGAGTAACGCGAGTAGCAAAGTGGTTTATCCTTAATTTGCTACCGTTTTTAAATTTGATATTAGTGATCGTAAGAGGAATTTTCGGTGATCAAATTTCAGCAAGTGAGTAAAGCTTACCGAGGTGGAAGACAAGCGCTCCAAAAAGTAGACTTTCACCTGAAACGTGGAGAGATGGCTTTTTTGGGTGGGCACTCTGGGGCTGGTAAAAGTACCTTGCTGAAGTTGATCTGCGCGATAGAGCGTCCAACCGATGGACGAGTCTGGTTCAACGATCACGATATCACTCGTATCCCAGCCAAAGACATTCCTTTCTTACGTCGTAATATTGGGATTGTTTTTCAAGACCATCGCCTGCTGATGGATCGCTCGATCTTCGATAACGTTGCTCTGCCTATGCGCATTGAATCTATTTCTGAAAACGAAATAAAACGCCGAGTCAGTGCTGCGTTGGACAAAACAGGTTTACTAGACAAGGCCCGTTGTTTGCCAAGCCAACTTTCGGGTGGTGAACAACAACGCGTGGGTATTGCTCGAGCTGTGGTGAACCGCCCAACTCTGCTTTTAGCAGATGAGCCTACCGGTAACCTAGATCCTGAATTATCTAACCGTGTGTTGCGATTGTTTGAAGAGTTCAACCGCGCAGGTGTTACGATCATCCTAGCGACGCACGATATCGGGTTAGTGAACACTCGCCCTCAATACCGCCATCTTGAATTAAACCAAGGATTTTTGAGTGAGGTTGAAGACTATGGCCGCGAATAAGCGCATTAAGAAACCTCAATCTAATCGAGCAGCGAACCGCACCTCAAGCGACGGCTTCTTTATTGTTCACTGGAAACAAGCCAAGTCATCGTTCTCGCAAATGTGGCAGCGCCCGTTAGGCAACTTGCTGACCCTTGCGGTGATCTCAATGGCGTTGGCGATGCCAGCTTGTTTGTACCTATTGGGTAAAAATGTGGGTGAAGTAGCGCAAGATGTCACTAGTCCGTCACAAATAAGTGCTTATGTAGAGGATGGTATTCCTGAGCCCCGAGTAATGGTGCTTAAGGATGAAATCGAAAGTTGGGATCAAGTCGAGCTGGTGGAGTACATCTCTCCACAGCAAGGGCTTGCAGACCTCAGCCAGTATTCTGGTTTTGAAGATGCCCTAACCATCCTAGACGATTATTCACTGCCAGGTGTGCTGGTGATTACGCCAAGCGTACACAGCGATACCCTAATTAAAGAACTGGCAGGCACAGTTAAACAACAAGAATTAGTCACCGATGTTCGCTTAGACGAAGATTGGTTAGCTCGATTAGATGCGATCAAAGCATTAGCGGCTGTCATCGTGATTACCTTAACGGTATTGATGTTGGGCGCGGTATTTCTGATTATCGGCAATACACTACGATTTAATGTGTTGGCGCATAAAGAAGAGATTCAAACCATGAAGCTGATTGGTGCGACCGACAGTTATATTCTTCGACCATACCTTTATGCAGGGATGTGGTTTGGCGTTTTAGGTTCGATTAGCGCTTGGGTAATGACGGCATTGATTACCGTATTACTGAACAGCGCAGTGGATGACTTGGCTCAGCTATACGACAGCCACTTCCGTTTAATTGGCCTGAGTTGGGATGAATCTTTACTGCTTTTGATCATCGGAACCCTGCTGGGTAGTGTGGCTGCGAAGCTTTCTGCACAGCGTCACCTAAAAGAAATTGAACCAGTTTAGGTGAATAGAGTCATATTTAGACGAAAAATAGGCACTTCTTAACCAGTTTTTGCCTTGTATAGACGAATTGATTATGCATAATTACTTCCCCCTCCTTGAAACCTGTTCATTTTAGGTTCAAGATTGTCGGGTTTTAATAGATGTATTACTCCAGATCAGAGATTGATGAGGAACCGAATGGCAAACCAAGCGTATCAAATGGCTTTAGTCACACAAGATAGTTTAGATAGCTATATCCGCTCAGCGAACAGCTACCCAATGCTGACACCTGAAGAGGAACGTGGACTTGCAGAGCGATTACATTACAAAGGTGAGATCGATGCTGCGAAAGGTTTGATCCTTTCCCACCTACGATTCGTGGTGCACGTTGCAAGAGGCTACTCTGGCTACGGGTTGCCAATGGCTGATCTCGTCCAGGAAGGTAACATCGGCTTGATGAAGGCTGTTAAGCGCTTCAATCCAGAAGTTGGTGTTCGATTGGTTTCTTTCGCAGTTCACTGGATTAAAGCTGAAATCCATGAATACGTTCTGCGTAACTGGCGCATCGTTAAAATTGCGACAACTAAAGCACAGCGTAAACTGTTCTTTAACCTTCGTAAGTCTAAAAAGCGTTTAGGTTGGTTTAATAACGGTGAAGTTGAGACAGTTGCTCGTGAGCTAGGTGTTGAGCCTTCTGAAGTTCGTGAAATGGAATCTCGCTTAGCGGCACAAGACGCGACGTTTGAAGCGCCTATGGACGATGACGACGGCGGTTCTGCTTACACAGCTCCAGTTTACTACCTAGAAGACAAAGCATCAGACGTTGCTGAAACGATAGAAGCGGCTAACTGGGAGTCACACACCAATAACCGCCTAGGACTCGCACTAGCAAGCTTAGACGAGCGTAGCCAACACATTGTTCGCTCACGTTGGTTAGACGACAATAAAGCGACCCTGCAAGACTTAGCGGATACCTACAGCATTTCTGCAGAGCGTGTTCGCCAGTTAGAAAAGAATGCGATGAAGAAATTGAAGCAAGCCGTTGGCGATTTCTAATAGCATCTAGTTTCTATTAGCTTCTACCTTCTAATAGTAGAGCTAGCAAATAACTGAATTTTGAAAAGGCCGAGATCGAGAGATCTCGGCCTTTTTGTTTTGGATCGATTTCTCAATTTTTGCGATCGAAATTTGCAAAATGATTTTGTGGATAACTCTGTGAGAAGTTTATTCGTCAGCTGTCTAAAAGCAGGGTGTAGTAAGGCTTTGACGGGGTTTTTCGAGTGGGGATATTTTTCAGTTAACCCACAGTTAGATCAGGATCCTTACTACATGTTGTGGATCTATTTTTAAAAAGGCACTTTATTCACGCAATTCACAGATTTATCCACAAATGGTGTAAAAGTGATCGCTGGTGGATAACCTTATTAAGTGGATGTGAATGTTAGCCTTGGGATAGGTTACAATGGCAGCAAAGTAAATCAGTATAAAAGAGAAAGTCATGGACCAGTTTAAACATATCGATGTTAAAGGCGCTCAAGCCCTCATTGAACAAGGCAACGCTCGACTTGTCGATATACGTGACCCGCAGTCTTTTGCGGTTGCTCACTCACAAACAGCCTACCACCTGACTAACGATACAATGGTGTCGTTCATGGATGAGGTTGAGTTCGAACAACCTATCTTGGTGATGTGCTACCACGGTATTAGTAGCCAAGGTGCAGCACAATATTTAGTGAACCAAGGCTTTGAAGAGGTATATAGTGTAGACGGCGGTTTCGAAGCTTGGCACCGTGCTGAACTTCCTGTGATTGCTGGTTAATTACCTTTATCGCTTCAAGCATCTCTCATAGTATGAATAGGAAGTAACAATGATTAGATTGATGGTGTTAGACAACCCACGTCTTGCTCAAGCATTTATTGATTATATGGCGTCTCGTCAGATCCCTATTCAGATGTCTCCTGAGGGGGAAGGGCGTTTTGCTCTTTGGCTTATTGATGGTCAATTTCAGGTGGAAACTGAAGCTGAGCTCAACCGCTTTTTGTCGGAACCCAATCATAAGCGTTATCAAGCGGCGTCTTGGGATATGGCAGAGACTAGAAAGAGCAACTTTCATTATCACACGCCAAGCTTCATGGGCATGATAAAAGCCAAAGCTGGCCCAGTGACACTGAGTATCATGTTGGTGTGTGTGGTGATTTTTGCTTTGCAGCAGATAGGGTTCGGGCAAGCGATTTTTAACGCATTGCATTTCCCTGCGGTTGATGGGCAGCAATGGCAATTGTGGCGCTGGCTCAGTCATGCTGTTTTGCATTTCTCAGTTATGCACATCGCATTTAATATCTTGTGGTGGTGGCAACTGGGTGGAGATATTGAGAAAAAGTTAGGCGGTCTTAAGTTACTGCAAATATTTGCTGTCTCTTCTGCGCTTTCAGGTGCTGGGCAGTATTGGGTTGAGGGGGCGAACTTCGGTGGTTTGTCTGGTGTTGTGTATGCCTTGGTTGGTTACTTATGGGTTGTCGGTGCGAAGGCGCCGCAACTTGGTTTAGGTATCCCGAGACAGATTGTCGGCTTTATGTTGGTGTGGTTGGTACTTGGGTACATGCAGCCATTTATGGCTATCGCCAATACTGCGCATTTAGCTGGCCTAGCCGCTGGTGTGATTATTGGCTTTATCGATGCGATGAAAGCACCAAGCTCGGCAAGAAGTTAACTCATATCTTCTCGTGAGTAGGCAAACGATAGAGACAAAAAAGCGGCCAGATGAGCCGCTTTTTTATTGGGATTCGTTTTACATCATTACTGATAAAGGTATTTGGTAAACAGTAAGTCAGCAATCAGGGTTTTACCTGTCTCTGGAAGCAAAATCTTGTTGAGGTGCTCAACTAAGGATTTTCTTAAGTCTTCACGGCCGGATAGAGACTTAATGGTTTCTTCGTTTTGTTTGCCAAGCAATTCAATCACCGCATCGCGAATCAGTGGTTGGTGATGCTCAATAGCGGCCAAGTCGTTACTATTTGCCACCATGATGTCGAGGCGAACCTGAATGTAGCCCAGTTTTTTACCTTTAGTGTAAAAATTGGTGGTCAGGTCTGGCTCTAGTGTGAAGTAGGCGAGTTTAGCTGCCGACTCCTCTTCAGCGAAACTTGATGCTGAAAAGAGTAGGGTAATCGCAAGAAATATTTGGGCTACATAACGTTTGTGCATATTTGTGACTTTTCTTTAGTTTATTCGCGATATTCGAAACGCATTAGTCTTGTTACAATGAGCGGTCTAAATCTAAATACGTTTACAATTCGAAGAACGCTTTAATTTTGTTCGAAAGTTGAAGCTTTATTGTACGTGTAAAGTCACCTATTGAATACTAGTATGAATCAGCCAATATCGCTGTATCTTAATTCGTTAATGAATGTAGATTGGCAAAGTACAGAAACATTTGATTTTCCTAATAAAACCACCAAAGAGTGGCTGATGGAGCAAGGTTCTCTTTCCCGCAAGTTAGGTAAGTGCTGTCAGCACCTGTCTGTTGAGTTGCTTCATAATCAAGTTGTAGAACGCTCAATGCTACAACAGGACGAGGAACATCTTTTATCATCGTTTGATTGCTTACTGCGTAAAGTGATTTTAAAGGGTGATGACGAACCGTGGGTGTTAGGTCGAACCTTGATCCCCCGAGTCACATTAGAAGACCATCAACACTCTGACCTTTCTCAACAAGGTAATGTCCCGCTTGGATTGACCGTTTTCAGTGCTGAGAACGTGGAGCGAGATGCGCTGCAAGTCGGTTGGGTTATCGCAGGCGATGAGCGATTACTCGCGCGTCGTTCTCGATTATGGATGAACCATAAACCGATGCTTGTGGCAGAACTGTTTTTACCAACATCACCCATTTACTCTAAGGAGAGTGTGTAAATGCTTGCCACCAAAGCGAAGGCGTATTGGCAATTAACGCGAATGAATCGCCCGATTGGTACCCTGTTACTCCTTTGGCCGACCTTGTGGTCACTGATTATCGCCGCACAAGGTATGCCTGATTTTGATGTCTTGGTTGTTTTCGTACTCGGCGTGGTGTTGATGCGTTCAGCTGGCTGTGTGATCAATGACTTTGCTGACCGTAAAGTAGATGGTCATGTTAAACGTACCAAGCAGCGTCCATTACCTTCAGGTTTGGTTTCCAGTAAGGAAGCGATTCTGCTCTTTTTAGTGCTAGCCGTGGTTTCATTTTTGTTGGTACTCACCATGAATCCACTGACCATAAAGCTCTCTTTTATCGGTGTTGGTTTAGCTTTTATTTATCCTTTTATGAAGCGGTTTACACACCTTCCTCAGATATTTCTGGGGTTGGCGTTCAGCTGGGCAATACCAATGGCTTGGGCTGCGCAAACCAATGAGCTACCAAGCGTTGTCTGGTTCATCTTCGTGATTAATGCATTGTGGACTATTGCCTACGACACGCAATATGCGATGGTTGACCGAGATGACGATCTGAAGATTGGCATTAAATCGACGGCTATTTTATTTGGTCGCTTCGATAAACTGATTATTGGTTCTTTGCAACTCGTCACCCTAGCGATGCTGATTGCGTTAGGCATGTATTACCAATTAGGTGACACCTTCTATTGGGCACTGTTGGTAGCTGGGAGCTTATTTGTGTATCAACAACATCTGATGCGCCACCGAGACCGCGACCTATGCTTTCAAGCTTTTCTCAACAACAACTATGTTGGAATGGCAGTGACCGTGGGTTTGTTCATTACCTTCTGGTAAGCATCAGCTTTTCGAGTTAACGAATGCTAAAGAAAAAGGCACCCATTGGGTGCCTTTTTTGATCGTGTTCCGTTTTGTTATTAAAGCGACACCAAACGGGTTGTTACTCTGCTTGGTGGATACTCTCTTGAATCGTCAAACGTACTTCTGGGTAAAGCATTGAGTAGAGAAGCTTAGCGAATTGCTGAGTCTTTTCTAGATCACAGTTACCATCGTTATCCAGATATTGCTGCTGTTTCAGAGTTGCGAACATTGAAGCGAACACACCTTTATCGAAAAACTCTGGTGCATTGATGCCTTGCAGGCGGCCAAGTCGCTGTGCAATGTCTTGGCTCTTCTGCTCAAGGTCTGATTTATCCAAATCAGGATTCTCAGCCAATAGGTTCAGAGCAATTGAATAACGTTGTAGTGTCTCTGAAATCGTACGACCTAGTAGCATCAGTGCTTGGCTGTTTGACTGGTTGATGGTGACTTCGTTATCAGAAACTACAAGCATGCCTTGGCCGACTAGTTCTTCAATGATCTTTGAAACCACATCTTCAAGCTGATCTTCGTCGTAGCTTAGGAACAACTCTTTCTTCAAGAAAGGGTAAATTGCTGCAACATTCTTTTGAATCGCATCAATCGTTAAGCCGTGCTGACGAATAGTCATCTGAGCAATTAATGATGGCAGAGCAAACAAGTGAATGATGTTATTACGGTAGTAGGTCATCAGAATTGACTGGTGACGGTCTAGTGAAATAATGTCGCCCATTGAGTCTGATTCAATCAAGAACTTGTTCAGTGATTCAGCATGTTTTACCAAATCTTCAGCGCTGTCTTTTGGCACAGTGAACGTTGCAGAATATGGAACGTTCTTAAGCAGAGACAGGTAGCAATTGATCTGAGAAACTAAAGAATCACGAGACAATGCGCGCTGTCTTGAAGCCAATAGTGCCGTTGCACAAAGGGTCAGGGCATTGGTCGCTGCCGCATCGTTAATGTGCGTCATCATTTTGGTCGCCAAGTCATTAACCACCGGGTTCATCCATTGTGGTTTGCTGGTTCCCATAGGATCGATGTCTTTCGTCCACTCTGGTGAGTGCTCATTCAGGTATTGGTTCAGCTGAATCGGCTCACCGAAGTTGACGTAGCCTTTACCAAAGTTACGCAGCTTACGAATGGTACGAATCACTAGGCTCGCGTTTTCTTTCTCTTTACGCTTGCCACGAAGTTCTTTCGCATAAGTCGCCACTTCCATCACGTGCTCGTAGCCGATGTACACAGGAACCAAAGTCACTGGACGGTTCATGCCGCGCAGCATTGCTTGAATTGTCATCGCTAGCATGCCCGTTTTCGCTTGCAGTAAACGACCTGTACGAGAACGACCACCTTCACTGAAGTACTCTACTGAGTAACCTTTAGCGAACAATTCCGCTAGGTATTCACGGAAAATGGTCGAGTAAAGCTTATTGCCTTTGAAGCTACGGCGAATAAAGAACGCACCACCATGACGGAAAATCGGACCGGCAGGGAAGAAGTTCAGGTTGATACCCGCAGCGATATGCGGAGGCACCATGCCTTCGTGGTAAAGGACATAAGAAAGCAACAAGTAATCCATGTGGCTACGGTGACAAGGTACATAAACGATCTCGTGGCCATCTTGAGCCAGTTTACGAACCGTTGAAGCGTTGCTGATATGCAGGCCTTGGTATAGCTTATTCCACAGCCAGCCAAGAATCTTCTCACCACGCTTGATCAGCGAGTAAGAGAAGTTCGCCGCAATCTCGTCCATGATATCTTGAGCTTCTTTGCTCGCTTTCTCGATCGAGATGTTCTTTGCTTGCGCTTCGTCTTCAATCGCTTTCTTGATCGCTTCTGATTTTAGTAGGCGATCGAACAGAGCTTGGCGGCTTGGCAGGTTAGGGCCTGAGGCAGCAAGTTTCTGGCGAGAAAAGTGAATTCGTGCCACGCGCGCCAGTTTGTGAGCGATGGTGCTGTCGGTGCCGTGTGAATTGGCCATATAGCGTAGAGAAACCACTGGGCTAAAACGAACCAGACAGTCGCGGCCTGCTAGCAATACTGCTTTTGATTTCTCTAAGCCGTTCATTGCCTGCAGGTAAGGCTTCTGATTATTCTCTTTACCAGGTTTGCGTCCCCACAGCACAGTGGCAGGGATGACTTGAACATCGAGTTCAGAGTCGTCAGCGTGTAGTGAAAGCAATTCAGAGAAAACTTCAATTGAAGAGCTTGGTACATAATCATCGTCTTGCAGTAGAGTTTTGCGAGAAGAGATAAAAACGTAGCGTTGCAGTGATTTGCCGTTGATTTCAAGCATGCTCAACGGATCAGGTAGGCCTAATTCAAGTGCATGTTTTTGCAATGTAAGAATGTCTACACTTGAGCGAAACGGTAAGGCGTATACAATCGGTTTGCTCAAATCAATGTTCAAATCCTCGACAGGGTTTGAAGGAATTGATGTGCCCTTTACCAATACGGATAAAGGTAGCTTCATTAATGAACGTGAAAAAGATTGTCCAGAAGACATATAGGTTCACTGCCTCAATAGTTATTTCAATGTGCTGAAGCGTATCTCTATTTCTATGCTAAAAAGGATAAATCCTATGAGTGAAATAGGGATAAGCCTAGGCGTAAATTTAATCGATGCAAGAATACCAGAAACTGGTCTAACCTTTTAATGGAAATAGTCATATTGCCGTTAAGTTTGTGGAAAATCATTCATCGACTGATTGAGTATAGGGTTAAAAATGACCAAAAAATCAAACACCGGATTCAAACGCATCATCAAAGCAGCAGGCTTTTCATGGCAAGGCATTACCAGTTCGTTTAAAAACGAGGCTGCATTTCGACAAGAAGTGTTCATGGCAGCCGTGCTTATTCCGTTGGCATTTTACTTAGATGTAAGCCAAGTAGAGCGAATCCTGATGATCTCAGTAGTCGTGTTGGTGATGGTTGTCGAGCTAATCAATACCGCGATTGAGGCGGTTGTCGACCGAATCGGCAGTGAACACCATGAGCTTTCCGGGATGGCGAAAGATGTCGGTTCGGCTGCGGTTTTCATCTGTTTGGCACTAGCCGGTTATGTATGGCTAGATATCTTGTTTTTGTAATTTGCTAAAAATGAACTAAAAACAACCAATTGCTTTGCTTTTGTTCAGTTACTGGATATACTCACAGTCAACTGTATAAAAAGACAGGTGAATCATGAAGCCGTTAACGCCCCGCCAGCAACAAGTCTTTGACCTTATCAAAGGTAAGATCGAAGATTCCGGTATGCCACCGACACGTGCAGAAATCGCACGTGAACTAGGCTTCCGTTCTGCTAATGCTGCAGAAGAACATTTGAAAGCTCTTGCTCGTAAAGAAGCGATTGAGATTATCCCGGGTGCGTCTCGCGGTATTCGTATTTTGCTCGAAGATGCTGCAAACGAAGAGCAAGGTTTACCATTAATCGGTCAGGTTGCCGCTGGTGAGCCTATCTTGGCTCAAGAGCATGTAGAGATGCATTACCAAGTTGACCCTGGCATGTTTAAGCCACAAGCTGACTTCTTACTTCGTGTAAATGGCGAAAGTATGAAAGACATCGGTATTATGGATGGTGATCTACTGGCTGTTCATAAAACACAAGATGTACGCGATGGTCAGGTTGTCGTGGCTCGTGTCGATGATGATGTAACGGTAAAACGCCTAGAACGTAAAGGTTCAACGGTTCTGTTACACGCTGAAAATGAAGAGTTTTCTCCAATCCATGTCGATCTAGAATCTCAACACTTGTCTATTGAAGGACTTGCGGTTGGTATTATTCGTAACACCGACTGGATGTAATAAGTACAAACAGTTTATTGATATTTATTCTCAATAACTTGTTATTGTAATTGATATTCATTATCATCTTCTTTGTCGAGATACAAGGAAGATGATGATGCCAAACCCAACCAAACCTCAAATGAAGCCGCTTACTCGTAAGCCGCGCTCCTCTGTGCAAAAGGCTTCTTCTGTTCAAGGGGCTGCACATCAAGAATTCCAAGTTCCAACCAACCTCGTTCAACACCTTTGGTTTCGTAGTCGTGAAAGCCTAGCTGATGATGGTCTCGTTTATGACCCTATCGCAGCACAAGCCTGCAAGCGTTGCCAACTCGCACCTGAATGTCTTACTGGCGAGCTCGATCAGCAACAACTTCTCTACGCAACACTGACTCAACTTTGTGACTCTCAAGTTCAACAATTTCTGTCTCACAACCCAGATGCCTGGATCATCAATGTTGGGGCAGGGCTCGACACTCGTTTCTACCGTTTGGATAATGGACGCTGCCATTGGGTTGAGCTGGATGTGACGGAAAACCTAGTGTGGCGCCAACGCCTGTTCCACAAAAATGAACGCTATCGTTTGGAGTGTGGCTCTGTTGATGAACTAACTTGGTTGGATGAACTTAACATTCCAGAACAAGCCTCAGTGATGGTGGTGTGTGAACATGCTCTGCTGGATTGCAATGAACAACAGACCGCGCACTTTATTCAGTCTCTCAGTCGTTATTTTACTCATGCACACGCGTGTTTAGTGTTAGCTGGAGATAAAAGCTCTAGTGCTCTTGGGCAAAAGCTTGGTTCAGGAAAGTATGCTCACGGGTTATCTTCACCAATAGACAGTGTTCTCAATTGGTTGCCATGGGCTCAATGGGTTAAGTCATTTTCACCATTAGAACAGCAATGTAATCGTTGGAAGTTGTGGCAGCGACTTCTTTGTAAAATCTCTCAGGTCAAAAAGCGCTTAACGCCGCAGTTAGTACTCGTTAAGTGGTAATCTTAGCGATTCTGCATTTCGAGTAACTGAGTACACAATCGGTATAAGTAAAATTCCACAACATAGTGAAAGCCCACCCACTAGGTTAAACTATCGCCTCTAAACTAAGAGGTGATCGTGAAGCTATTTAACCCCCAAATTATTTTTCAAACGCTATCCAATCAGGCGATGCACAAAAAAGTGCTGTTGCTCGCGATCCCGATGGTTCTCTCTAATATTACTGTTCCACTGCTGGGCTTAGTCGATGCGGCGGTTATCGGCCACTTAGAGCATTCTTGGTATTTAGGTGGTGTGGCGCTGGGCGGCACAATGATCAGCGTGACCTTTTGGTTGCTTGGTTTTCTGCGTATGTCGACAACAGGGCTAGCCGCACAATCTTATGGTGCGAATGATGGTAAGCAACTTGGCCTAGTTTTTGTGCAAGGTGTGACCATGGCTTTAGGGTTTGCAGGTGCCTTTTTGCTTTTACACAGTCTAGTCGCCGATTTAGTTTTCTCATTGAGCAGCGCCAGTGATCAAGTTAAGCACTATGGTCAGCAATACTTCTCAATCCGAGCTTGGAGTGCGCCTGCTGCGCTGACTAATTTTGTGATTCTAGGTTGGTTGCTCGGGACTCAAAATGCCAAAGCGCCAATGTGGATGGTGATAATCACCAATGTCACTAATATCGTTTTGGATATCGTTTTTGTTATCGGTTTAGGGTGGCAAGTGGAAGGTGCAGCATTGGCATCTGTAATGGCTGATTATGCTGGTCTAACATTTGGCCTGATTTGTGTTTACCGAATCTGGGCGAAGAAACAGTTGCCATCGCCATGGGATCTGCTTAAGAAAACCAGCCAAGGTTTGAGTCGTTTCGTGAAACTGAATCGCGATATCTTTCTTCGTTCATTGTGCCTACAAGCGACTTTCACTTTCATGACCTTCCAAGGTGCAAGCTTTGGCGATGATGTTGTTGCGGCCAATGCAGTGTTGATGAGTTTTTTGATGATCATCTCTTATGGGATGGATGGTTTTGCCTATGCAATGGAAGCCATGGTCGGTAAGGCGATAGGTGCGAAAGACCAAGATGAACTGAACCAGTCATTGATTGGTACTTTCTTCTGGAGCTTCAATATTTGTTTGGTACTGACCATAGTATTCGCAATTGCTGGCTCGAGCTTAATTAATATGATCACTACAATCCCAGACGTGAAGAGCCAAGCCGAGGTGTATTTACCGTGGTTAATCGCAATGCCATTGGTGTCTATGTGGTGCTTCTTGTTGGATGGTATTTTTGTTGGGGCCACTAAAGGCAAGGATATGCGCAATAGTATGTTTGTTGCGACCTGCAGTTTCTTCGCGATTTTCTACTTAGCATCAGGTTTAGAGAACCATGCACTGTGGCTAGCGATGCTGAGCTTTATGGCAATGCGCGGGGTTGGCTTGGGTGTGTTGTTTGTTTCTCAGTGGAAGAAGGGTGAGTTTCTCGCTTAGCTCTTGGGACTCTGTTTATGGAAGGGTAAATGAGGTTGTACAGGTAAAGAGGTATTTAGAACATCATGATCTAATTGCTACTAATTCCCTATTATTCAATGTCTTAAATAAAAACAGCAAGCGCGCGGCTTGCTGTTTATGTATTTGGCCTATGGGTGGTCAAATACTCCTATCGGTTCTTTATCTAGAACAAACGGTTAAGACCGTTGAGTGCTGCAACACGATAAGCTTCTGCCATGGTTGGGTAGTTAAAGGTCGTATTCACAAAGTACTCGATGGTATTTGCTTCACCTTTTTGTTCCATAATCGCTTGTCCGATATGAATGATTTCAGCTGCACGCTCACCAAACACGTGGATACCTAAAATCTCTTTGGTTTCGCGATGGAACAGAATCTTCAAGCTACCAATATCTTTCCCCGCAATTTGAGCGCGAGCTAGGTGCTTGAATGAAGAACGTCCTACTTCATACGGTACTTTTGCAGCGGTAAGTTCTTGTTCTGTTTTACCTACAGAGCTGATCTCAGGGATGGTGTAGATACCTGTTGGAATGTCTTCAATTAGGTGACCTTCTGCTTCGCCTTTGACAATTGCTTGGGCAACAAATCGACCTTGGTCATAAGCCGCGCTTGCTAGGCTAGGGTAGCCTATGACATCACCTACCGCGTAAACGTGATCAACGCTAGTTTGGTAGTTGGTATTCACTGATACCTGACCTCGAGAGTCCGCTTCTAAGCCAACAGCACCAAGGTTAAGTTTGTCGGTATTACCCGTTCGGCCATTGGCATAGAGCAGGCAGTCAGCACGCATCTTTTTACCTGACTCTAGGTGGATGATCACGCCATCATCAGTCCCTTCAATTTTCTCAAAGGTTTCATCGTTGCGAATCACGACACCGCTGTTCCAGAAGTGATAAGAAAGTGCATCTGAGGTTTCATTGTCTAGGAATGACAACAAGCGGTCACGAGTATTGATAAGATCGGTTTTTACACCCAAACCGCGGAAAATCGACGCATATTCACAACCAATAACGCCAGCACCATAGATGATGATGTGTTGCGGGTCGTGTTTAAGAGAAAGAATCGAGTCGCTGTCGTAGATACGTTCATGCAGGAAGTCGACGTTATCTGGTTGGTAAGGGCGAGAGCCTGTCGCGATAACAAATTTGTCTGCACTGTAATGTTCTTCAGTGCCATCGCTTTGCATTACCGAGACAGTGTTGGTGTCGATAAAACGTGCAGTACCAAATACCAGCGTGCACTGGTTGCGGTCGTAGAAGCCTTGGCGTAATCGAGTCTGTTTATCGATAACTGATTTAGCATGACCCAAAATGTTGGAAAACGTAGAGTGAATGCTTTTGTTGTTCTGACAAAACAGCGGATTACTGTTGAATTCGATAATACGACTTACGGCATGGCGCAGTGCTTTTGAAGGTATTGTTCCCCAGTGAGTACAACCACCACCAACGCTGCTCTCTTTCTCAATGATTGCAACGTTCAACCCGGCTTTGGTTAATCCCATCGCTGCCCCTTCGCCTCCGGGGCCACTACCAATTACGATTACATCAAAGTGGTTGGAGTGCGGCATAGATATCTTCCTTGTTATATTTGATTAACATTGCTTTAGCGAGATTTTAACTGATTCTGTTCTTGGGTACATGAAAAGGGCATCAGAGAGTCGGTGGGATCACGCAGTGTTATCGAAAAAATAATATTTGGTCTGTCGTATGTCTCCAAATGACAGTGTGGATATTGAAATTTTTTCTGCGAACGTATTTACTTCGGTACGTGAACAAAGAGGTATGTTTAGTGTCTTATATAACCAGAGTGCCTTATATAAATAAGTGATTCGCGTTATATTAAACAGAGTATTAGACATGCCTGTTTAGGCTGTAAAAGAAGAAATTGATAAAGTATGAAACCAATGGGCATTCGCGCACAGCAAAAAGAAAAAACTCGTCGCAGCTTAATCGATGCAGCATTTAGCCAGCTCAGTGCCGATCGTAGTTTTTCCAATCTAAGCTTGAGAGAAGTCGCTCGTGAGGCTGGAATAGCACCGACTTCCTTTTATCGTCACTTCAAAGACATGGATGAGCTTGGCTTAACCATGGTTGATGAAGGTGGCTTACTGTTGCGCCAGTTAATGCGTCAAGCTAGGCAACGTATAGTAAAAGAAGGCAGTGTGATTCGCACATCGGTTGAAACCTTTATGGAATTCATTGAAAGCAGCCCTAACGTATTCAGACTGTTATTGCGAGAGCGCTCAGGAACTTCATTTGAGTTTCGTGCAGCGGTAGCTCGTGAGATACAGCACTTCTCTGCTGAGTTAACCGAATATTTGATAACGACTGGCATGACAAGGGACGAAGCTTTCACTCAAGCTGAAGCCTCGGTCATCTTAGTCTTCAACTCAGGGGCAGAAGCATTAGATTTAGATCGACGTCAGCGAGATGAATTGGCTGAACGCTTGATCATGCAATTGCGAATGATGGCCAAAGGAGCTTTTTGGTATCGTAAAGAACGTGAACGTAACCGATTAAAAGGCGGGATTGAATAATGTCGAATGAAAATAATACTGTAAACCGTGGTTCTGAAAGAAAGACACTCGTACTTGCTGTTGTAGCTGGTGTGTGTGGTGATGCATTGTTATCTTGGGTAACAATGAGCGAAGTGGGCTTCTCTATTTTCCCGCTTATCGCTTTAGTTTTGGCAGTACAAGCGCTTTACCAAGAATACCTAACTAATCCAGTATCTGAAGATATCCCACTAGTAGGTCTAGCTTGTTTCTTCGTGGGTGCATTTGGCCACTCGGCTTTTGTGAAAGCACAACACCCTGATGCAGGTTCAAACTTCTTTGCGATTATTGTCGCGATGCTGCTTTTAGCCTGGGTAGGTAAGAAGCTAGGCTTTATCGGTAAAACCGCTTAAACCAATCTATAAATAAAAAAAACGAGCCAATTGGCTCGTTTTTTTGTATTTGCTGTTTGTCTTAGACCGAGAAAGCGAGACTTATGCTTTGCGCTCTAAGAATACACCCGCTTCCATGTGGTGGGTGTAAGGGAACTGGTCAAACAGAGCAAAACGAGTGATATTGTGTGTTTCGCTTAGGATCTCTAGGTTCTCTTTCAACGTTTCAGGGTTACAAGAGATGTACATGATACGCTCGTAGCCTTGAACCATCTTACAAGTATCTACATCCATACCTGAACGCGGTGGATCAACAAAGATAGTGTTACAGTTGTAGCTCTTAAGATCGATGTTCGCTTGCTGTAGACGACGGAATTCACGCTTGCCTTCCATTGCTACGGTAAAATCTTCTGCAGACATACGGATGATCTGAACATTTTCAATGTTGTTCGCCGCGATGTTGTATTGCGCAGATTCCACTGACGGCTTCGCCAGTTCTGTTGCCAGTACACGCTCGAAGTTTTGTGCCAGCGCTAATGAGAAGTTACCGTTACCACAGTAAAGCTCAAGCAAGTCACCTTTGCTGTCTTGAGTACAGTCGACAGCCCATTCCAACATTTTCTCTGCTACTTTTCCGTTTGGTTGAGTAAAGCTGTTCTCTACTTGTTGGTAGATGTAGCTATCACCATTCACGTCTAGCTTTTCAATAACGTAGTCACGGTCCAGTACGATTTTCATCTTACGCGCACGACCAATCAGGTTTAGGTTAAAACCTTCATCGTTTAATTGCTGCTTAAGTACTTTAGCATCTTGAATCCACTGTTCACCTAATTGACGGTGGTAAAGTAGTGACACCAAAATCTCGCCGCTTAATGTAGAAAGGAAATCTACTTGGAATAGTTTGTGGCGTAGAGAGTGGTTGTCCTTCATTGCATCCGTTAATAGAGGCATCAAGTCATTGATTAGACGGCTAGCAGCAGGGAACTGGTCTACGCGATATTTTTCTTTAGTCTCTTGGTTGAACATGACGTAATACATATCGTCACCTTCATGCCACACGCGGAACTCAGCACGCATGCGGTAGTGTTGTTCTGGAGATTCATACACTTCCAGCTCAGGCACATTATATTCTGAGAACATTTCAGTAAGACGCTCTGTCTTTTCTGCCAGTTGTTCTTGGTAGCGTTGCGGGTTTACATCTAAATTCGCCATTGTTATGCCTTTTGCTGTCGTGCTTTTAAATCAAGAGCGCAGATTTTATTCAATCACAGGCGCTTGTCCAGTGTTGAGAGTCATTCAGTGTAAATAGGCCATGAAAACTATAGCTTATAACTATCTTAGACTAGACAAATGATTCAGAGGTCAATACTATCTTCGGCAAGCTGGTGTCATTTAGATGTATAGATGGCTGAAGAGGGAATCTGGTGTAAATCCAGAACTGACGCGCAGCGGTAAAAGAGAACGAGTATTCATAAGACACTGCAAATAGCTTTTTGTGGGAAGTCGAGTATTAGGTAACCATAAAGGTTGTGCTCTTGAGTCCGAATACCTGCCAGCGGCCAAACCATAAGATGTGGTTTGGTAGGACTTTACGCGATTTAGGATCACAACATGAACAAATCCCTTTTAGCGGTTGCTGTAGCATCGCTGCTTTCACCTATCTCCAATTTACACGCCCAACAAGCATCTGCCGACGAAACCATGGTGGTTACGGCTAACCGTTTTGAGCAAAGCACTGAAAGTGTTGTCGCTCAAGTTGAGGTTGTGACACGTCAAGATATAGCTCGTATTCAAGCTAAGTCACTAACTGATGTATTCAAACGATTAACGGGTATTCAAGTTACACAGAATGGTGGTAGAGGCCAGCAAGCTTCGATCTTTGTTCGAGGTGCTAACTCTGATCAGGTTCTTGTGTTAATTGACGGCATTCGTTTTGCTCGCGCTGCAAAAGGTGGAGTCGACTTTAGCCAGTTACCAATTACATTCGTTGATCGTGTGGAATACGTTCGAGGTGCCCGTGCTGCTATGTATGGCTCAGAAGCTATCGGCGGTGTTATCAACATTATTACTGTTGCAAACTCTGACAATGAAAAAACGGCAGTTAGTGCAGGTTTAGGAAGCTTAGATTACCAGGAGCTGAGCTTTGTTAGTGGTACTAAGGTCGGTGAAAATGGTCACTTGAACGTGTCTGTTGGTTACGATTCCGATGAGGGATACAACGTTCATCCAATGCCTGGAATAAATGATGGTGACCGCCATGGTTTTGAATCGCGCAACGCACTAATTGGTTATGTTCATAACTTTGATCAGCAATGGAGTGGTTTTGCTAACTTCCGCATGTTTGAGACTATCTCTCAATATGATGGTTCGTATGTTGATTATATTACGGGAGCACCTGTCCACTCTTACAAAGAGGCAGAAGTTCAGAATTCTACCTTTGCTGCTGGGGTTAAATATAGTGGCAGTGAACTTAAGTCTGATTTCCTAGTTAACTATCAGAATCAAGATAACTGGAACTACGAACAGTCTTTAGGCAAGAACTCAGCGTCAGCAACATCTGATGAGCTTGAACAGCTAAATGTTCAATGGGTGAATTCATACAAATTGACTTCGGCACTGACTCTAAGCGGCGGTGTAGATTGGCGTGATGAGGCTTATATTGTGAAGCCTTCGAATACTGAATATGACAGAACGAATGTTGCATACTTTGCAGCATTAAATGCAGACGCGGATAAAGTGTTTGGCGAGCTGAGCCTTCGCGTTGATGATAATGAGCAGTTTGGTACTGAAACCACTTACAACACCGGGTTAGGCTACCGTTATGCTGAGTGGCTTTTCGTAAAAGCAGCTTATGGCACATCCTTCAAGGCACCTAACTTATATCAACTATATAGCTACTACGGTAATGCACAGTTAGAAGCTGAAAAGGCAGATTCATTCGAGTTGACTTTTGGTGGCTTAATCAAGGACGTTGATTGGTCGATTACTGGCTATGACACGAACGTTGAAGACTTAATTGATTACAACTACGCGACAAGCAAGTACTACAATACCGATGGCGAAAGCCAACTACGTGGTGTTGAAATGGTCGTTGGATTTGATACTAGCTTTATTAATCACCAAGTGAGCGCTAACTTCCAAGACCCAGAAGATCAATCTGGTGAGCAACTGATACGCCGAGCTAAGAAGATTTACAAGTATAATGCAGTGGCTAGTTTCGATGATGTTGATGTTTCATTAGGTTACCAATATGTAGGTGAGAGACCGGACTTCTCTGAAGATCTCGCAGCGTATAGCTTGTTTGATGTTTCAGTGAACTACTATGCGAATGAAAACCTTACTTTAAATGGTCGAGTGGATAACTTAACTGACGAAGAGTACGAGACTGCTGGTGGATACCCATCACCAGAGCGTACATATTACGTGAATGCTACTTACCAATTCTAATTAACACCTAAACCGCCTTCGGGCGGTTTTTTCTTATTGGGTATATCAATGAAAAAGAAAGTCGTCATAAGTTGGTCATCAGGTAATTAAGTGTAATCTTTAATCTGTAAATACATTATTTTTATTAAACTATTAAGTATCAATGCCTTAATAATTTAGTGATAATTAATATCATTAACTGGTTGTTACTGGCTAACTGTACTAGTAGTTAATGTGTATAAACTTTTTTTGTAAAGGCAGATTATGCAAGTAAAACTCCACATATATCAAATAGGGGGGAAAACCCGAGTATCTCTTGTTAATAGTAGTTACCTTCCAGATTACTCCCTTTGTAATCATCTGTATCAAAGTTACGGGAATGACGCTATCAACACTCAAATATCAGTCGCACATGATTTAAGATTTTTCTTTGAGTGGTTAGATCATGAGGGTATTGATATTGAACAACGAATATCTACAGGTGAGATGCTGCAGGCAGAAGAAGTTAGACGCTTTACTCAAAGTACGAAGTTTACTTTCAAAGGCATAACTGCTCATAAAGAGGTTGCTACTTTCCGGTTATCAAACAAGGCGATTAATAACCTTATTCATTCCACTAAGACGGTTTCGTCGATTGTAGTCCCTCCAACGACAAATAATCGTATTCGCCGGTCTCTTGCTTTTCTAGAGTATCTATACCTAGAGCACCACAGTACTGGACACGTACCAACTTATATCGAAAAACGCTTTTCTGATATGAAGTCGGTCATATTGCTTGGTATTCGGCGTGATACGGAGCTTCGGACATTGAATGGTGATCCTGAAATATCTGTCATTCCAGATAAGGCTTTCTACAAACTATTAGATATCATTCAACCAAATCATCCCAGTAATCCTTTTAAGCACTCTCAGTGGCGTAATGCGTTGATAGTTCTTCTCCTAGCTCAAGTCGGTGAGAGAAAGGGAGCAATTCTAAAGTTGAAAATATCAGATTGTGATTTCACAGGTACGGCGTTTTTCAAGGTAGTTG
>NZ_VFEB01000051.1:0-342 GCF_007858795.1 Vibrio sp. T20 | reverse complement strand
CATACGGTGTTTCAACGAGGGCAAGAGGTACCAAAAACCGTTACTGAACAATCAAGCGTTTGGTGGGTGGGCGCGGTTAACTCAATGAGTGATGCTCACTGGATAGCGGATAAACGCGGGTTGGATGTGAATATCGTGGCGGGGCTAAAGTCTGCCAAGGTCAATAAAGAACGCATTGGTAAACCGATAGCCGAATACTTATTGATTAGTGATTGTATCGGCAACATCGAGCACAAAGCGTTTAACTGTCAGTCCGGCTCTAAGCTCAATTTAAACTACCGTTAATCGACCTTTTTAACCTATAGGTTACCCGTTCAACCTATAGGTTACTTTCCCTTCCTT
>NZ_VFEB01000032.1:0-370 GCF_007858795.1 Vibrio sp. T20 | reverse complement strand
TCGCCACAGTAAAAGGTAACATATTAAACTCCATATACGGTATAAAGCAGCGTTTATGATATTGCGTTCAGGTTACACTTTTGTGAACTGTCAGGTCTAAACAAGGGAATTCTTTCTAACCAAGAGGTGATGTAGGTAGCGTTTCCAAGCAAAGTGAGATGATAATCTGAGTAAATGAGAATATAGCCACCCTTTGTTTGAGGTAGGCAGATAATCACCATCGATGGTGGTGTAAAGGTTATATACTAGGATCGACAGCTCTAACTATCATCCATCGGGAGAACGTTGATGTCAGTGTCCCAAATGGCGACAAGTCGTTTATACAAATCAGTTCAATCGCTCTGCTCTGCGCGTAATGCTAACCTGCCTG
>NZ_VFEB01000193.1:0-315 GCF_007858795.1 Vibrio sp. T20 | reverse complement strand
GTATCTTCCTTGGAACAGGTGATAAGACACCAGTGGTGAGACACTATTGCCTATCTTCCTGAAGCTGTGAAACTAGGTTGGATTAAAAATTAATCGAAAAGCCTTTTAACCTAGCAACCTTATCTAACGACAACAACTCGTGGGTTCGAGTTTTAATTAATCTGACAGCTTGATGACTTCCTTTCTTGGTACTAGCTTGCGATGTAGTATAAAAGCTTTCCCATTCCAATCATTTAACTCTGCTTATCTTATCTACAGAATCCTAGAGTGTCTCATCATATCGTCTCATAACGCATAGAGTGCGGGTTGTATCAA
>NZ_VFEB01000004.1:0-325 GCF_007858795.1 Vibrio sp. T20 | reverse complement strand
ATACCATCGCCAGCATAACAAGACCAACGCCTGGACCACCCGCTGTACCAACAGACGCTAATGTCGCCGTTAGAATAACCATTAGGTAGTCGCCCATCGTCAAGTCAATGTTGTATGCTTGCGCGATAAATGCAGTAGCCACACCCTGCATGATAGCTGTACCATCCATGTTTACAGTCGCACCTAGTGGTACTGTGAACGAAGCCACTTTATTATCTACGCCCATGCGGTTCTTCGCTGTTTCCATTGTAACTGGAATCGTTGCGTTCGAAGAGGCCGTTGAAAACGCAAACATGATCGCATCTTCCATCTTACGTAAGAATGT
>NZ_VFEB01000070.1:0-372 GCF_007858795.1 Vibrio sp. T20 | reverse complement strand
CAGTTGATGCGTGCTTCTTCTTTGCTGAGCTTTTTCGCATAGTTCGCGAGCTCATCGTCTTGCTTCACTGGCACTGCTTTACCCGCAGCAATGTCTGCTAGGCAGTCAATCAGGGCTTCTGGACCAAGCTCAGCCAATTTTTCGTACATTGAAGCACTGGTATCTGTCGCTTCGATTGGCAGAGTTGCAATCTTCAGCATATCACCAGTGTCGAGACCGATGTCCATCTGCATGATGGTCACGCCAGTTTCTGCATCGCCCGCCCAAATAGAGCGTTGGATTGGAGCCGCACCACGCCAACGAGGTAGGATAGAACCATGTATGTTGATACAACCCAGCTTAGGGGTATCAAGAACCGCTTGTGGCAGTAGC
>NZ_VFEB01000117.1:0-225 GCF_007858795.1 Vibrio sp. T20 | reverse complement strand
TATGACAACTTATTGTACGCCGTTAGAACAGTTGAAAGCTAATGTTAAAAAGCACCCTGACAAAGTGTGGCTTCATCAACCTGTTGATCGTAAGTGGCATACTTATACATGGTGTGAGGCAGATATCGCGGCACGGAAAGTCGCAAAAGGTTTAGTTGACAATGGACTAGTCGAGGGGGACAAAGTCTCCATCATCGCTAAAAATTCGGCTGAGTGGTACATATG
>NZ_VFEB01000247.1:0-315 GCF_007858795.1 Vibrio sp. T20 | reverse complement strand
ACTTGGAATACGACTATCCAGATAAATCACTCAAGTTTGATTTTATTACAGTATCTCAATTCAGTAATGAGCCTTACGGTCGAGAAGGTCAAGAAGGATGCTGGGTTGAGATCAGCGAATTGGGCGACTACACCTTTCCTGAAGCGAACGTACCTCTCTTTGAGCGTGTTGTAAAAGAGTTTGCTTAAGCTCGATGAACTTGCTTGTGGTAACCATAGTATGTTGTTAGTTTAAACAGATTAAGCAAAACGAGAGAACGAGAGCAAACCTCGTTATCTAGAGAAGGAGAGAAAGCGCAATGGTTCGTATTGCAAT
>NZ_VFEB01000124.1:0-296 GCF_007858795.1 Vibrio sp. T20 | reverse complement strand
CGTCCGGTTCAAGTGGATCACCTAGCCTTTTCGTTTTCGTATAGCTCGCTTAGACACTTGGACAACTCAAACGAACAAGACTTTATCAACATGCAGTTTCCTGAGTTTAAAAAGAAAAGTGTCAACGGTCGCCTTAACTCACCAGAAGCGATAGAGAAATCAATTGAGTCACACCGTAACAAATGTCGCAAGGTTTTGGCTGATAGGTTTGATGAGTTCATGTCTAAAGTCTTTAACTTCCGTCTATCGCCTATGCGTGGCCGTGGCTTACATGGCTATGAAGATTCAATGGTCAT
>NZ_VFEB01000090.1:0-349 GCF_007858795.1 Vibrio sp. T20 | reverse complement strand
TTCTTACGGTAAGCAGGGTAGGCCATTTATGCACCCCCAAGAGGCGCGGCATTTGGTTTCATGCCCGCTTGCATGTGGCAGTTTACACAGTTTTGTTCATTTCCAACGAACGTACCACGCATCTGCTGTGAGTCGACAAACAGCGAATAGCCCAGTTTGACTTTGTCACCAAATTCCCCTGCAGGAATATTGACTAAATCTCGTGGCACCAGATATTTGTTATCTTGAGGTTTCTCAACGGCTGGCAGTTCGGTTTGACGATCGGGCAATTCACCTTCGGCATAAGCGATTCCAGAGACAAGGGTTGCGGTAATTAAGAGTAATGTTTTCATGCGAGCCCTTTAGTATC
>NZ_VFEB01000213.1:0-359 GCF_007858795.1 Vibrio sp. T20 | reverse complement strand
ACCTAAGCCGCTCGTGTTTGTTATGCCAACCATTGATGCAAGCTTGTCCGTTAGGAGTAATGGGACAACAGAGCTTCCTTCTACAGCGTCTGTAATCAATACAACTTGGCAATCTGCGACAATAGTCCAGGAAATAGCACCGAATGCTAAGAAAAAGACAAACAACATTGCATATCTAGATGCTCCTATGAGTGGGCAAGGGAATCCTTTAAAAAGTAGTAATTATATTGATTATTTTGTTATCGAAGAAGGCGTTATCTCTTTAAATAATGGTGAAAGTCAAATTGTTGCTGGTCTTGTAGATACAAACACCGCCGCGTCTCAAACTTCTGGAGAAAGAAACAATGCAGATATTATTC
>NZ_VFEB01000057.1:0-48675 GCF_007858795.1 Vibrio sp. T20 | reverse complement strand
ACCAAACTGCTCCATCCCGCGTCCGGATGCATTGTTTAAGTCAATGAATCTTGCCTTAAAAAGGCTAATTTGGAGCGATACATCGGGTTCGAACCGATGACCTCAACCTTGGCAAGGTTGCGCTCTACCAACTGAGCTAGTATCGCATTATAAAAGGTCTTTCACCTTTCGATTACCGCTTTCGCCATAACCTACAAATTGGAGCGATACATCGGGTTCGAACCGATGACCTCAACCTTGGCAAGGTTGCGCTCTACCAACTGAGCTAGTATCGCAATCTGAAAACGTCTTTCGCCGTTCAGGGCTGCGAATTATAAGAGCATTTTTTTGTGATGCAAGTCCTTAATGCAAAATTACGAAACTTTTTACTCAACTGCTGTAAAAGCACACAGATTTGCAAAAAAATTAGCTCTTATGTCCCTGAAAAGTTAGATAAACGTGATCATTTTATCCGACTAGATGTTAATAATCGTTTTTCGGTAGTACTGCAGCTCGGCGATCGACTCTCGAATATCATCAAGTGCAAGGTGACTTCCTGACTTAGAAAAACCATCTAGCACTTCAGGTTTCCAACGACGAGCAAGCTCTTTCAGCGTGCTTACGTCAACATAGCGGTAGTGGAAGTACTCTTCTAACTCTGGCATGTGCTTGTATAGGAAACGGCGATCTTGACCAATGCTGTTGCCACAAATCGGTGACTTACCTTTTGGTACCCATTTTTCAAGAAACTCAATCGTTTGTTGGATGGCATCTTGCTCTGAAACCGTGCTTTCTTGAATTCGCTTCACGAGGCCGCTGCCAGTGTGCGTCGTTGTACACCACTCGTCCATCTTGTCCAATTCACTCTGAGGTTGGTGAATAGCCAAAACAGGTCCTTCAGCCAGGATGTTAAGCTCACTATCAGTAACGATAGTAGCAATTTCAATGATTTTATGAGTTTCAGGATCAAGTCCTGTCATCTCTAGATCAACCCAAATAAGGTTCTGATCGCTAAAGGACATAAGGCGTCGCCTATTTGTTTATGTGTAAAAGAGGTACTATACCCAAATAACTATACTCAAACTAGCTTTAGGACCATCGAAATCACGTGGTACCAGCAACATCCTGTTTGAGTTCCCAATCATCAAGTTAGATGTGTTAAGTGAAAAATTGTGGCTAAAAAAAAGAAGTTAACCAAAGGTCAAGTGCGTCGTGTACGTAGCAACCAGAACAAGCGACTCAAGAAAGAAGATTCTATCCAGTGGGATGAGAACATGCTTGGCGGAACCAAAAGCGGACTCGTGATTACGCGCTTTGGCCAACATGCCGATATCGAAGATCTTGAAACTAACGAAGTTCATCGTTGTAACTTACGCCGTAGTATCGAGACTTTAGTTTCTGGTGACCGAGTGACTTGGCGCGCAGGCTTAGAATCCATGGCCGGCATTTCTGGCGTTGTGGAAGCGGTTGAACCGAGAACTTCAATGCTGACTCGCCCTGATTACTACGATGGCCTAAAGCCGGTTGCTGCGAACGTTGACCAAATGGTTATCGTATCGGCAGTGCTACCAGAGCTATCACTTAATATTATCGACCGCTATTTGATCGCTTCAGAAACAGTGAACATCGCGCCACTTGTTGTGCTGAATAAGGTCGACCTGCTGACTGATGAGCAGATTGCTGAATACCGTGAAACACTGAAAGAGTACGAGAAGATCGGCTACAAAGTGATGTTCGTGAGTAAAGAGTCTGGCTACGGCATCAAAGAGCTGGAAGCTGAACTTAAAGACCGTATCAACATCTTTGTTGGTCAATCGGGTGTGGGTAAGTCAAGCCTAGTGAATGCATTAATGCCAACGCTAGACATTGAAGAAGGCGAAGTCTCTGAGAACTCAGGTCTTGGCCAGCATACCACCACGGCAGCTCGTTTATACCACTTCCCTTCTGGTGGTGATCTGATTGATTCACCAGGAGTTCGTGAATTCGGCCTATGGCACTTAGAAGCCGATGAAATCACTGAAGCCTTCATCGAGTTCAAGCCTTACCTTGGCGGTTGTAAATTCCGCGACTGTAAACACAACGATGACCCTGGTTGTATCCTGCGCGAAGCAGTAGAAAACGGCAAGATCAGTCGATTACGTTTCGACAACTACCACCGTATCATTGAAAGCATGGCGAGTAACAAAGATAACCGTCAGTATTCACGCAACAAAAAAGCCGATCTCTAATCGCGTTTTTGTGAACAAATGTGTGCATTTACTGACAATTGGCGCGAATTTAAGTAACATCTCGCGCCCTAAACCGTCATCAACAGATTTAATTGAAAAACAATTAGCATTGGAAAATTAATACAATGGATAAGATTAAAGTTGGATTGCAGTACTGGATTCCACAACATGGACTGACTCGCCTAGTCGGCAAACTTGCGTCTGCTAAAGCGGGCGGCTTAACGACAGCGATCATCAACTGGTTCATCAAGCAATACAAAGTGAACATGGATGAAGCTCTGCATAGCGATCCAAAACACTTTAAAACATTCAATGAATTCTTCGTGCGTGAATTGAAAGATGGCATGCGCCCTATCGCTGAAGGTGAGTCAGTTATTGTTCACCCTGCCGATGCACGTGTAAGCCAATTTGGCCCAATTACTGACGGTCAACTGATTCAAGCTAAAGGCCATGACTACTCAGCTCGCGAGCTATTGGGTGGTGATGCAGCGCTAGCGGATGAGTTTAAAGACGGCGAATTCGCAACGCTTTACCTGTCTCCAAGTGATTACCACCGCGTGCATATGCCATGCGACGGCACACTACGCCAGATGATCTACGTTCCCGGTGATCTTTTCTCAGTTAACCCGTTAACGGCAGAGAACGTTCCAAACCTATTCGCACGTAATGAACGTGTCGTTTGTATCTTCGATACGGAATTTGGCCCAATGGCACAGGTGTTGGTTGGCGCAACGATCGTAGGCAGCATTGAGCAAGTATGGGCTGGCACCATCACGCCACCTCGCGGTAATTCGGTTTACAAATGGGATTACCCAGCACAAGGCAATAACGCAATCATCTTGAAGAAAGGCGAAGAGATGGGCCGCTTTAAGCTTGGTTCAACCGTTATCAACCTGTTCGCTAAAGGTGCGATCAAATTTGACGACACGATGCAAAATGGTGAGAAAACCGTTCTTGGTACCCCTTTCGCGCATATTGCTGGTAAAGAAGTTGAGACTGAAGCTGTTGATTCAACAGAGAACACTGACCAAGCTTAACGGCTTGAGTTAACTCATTTAGTTTTAAAGGCGCGTTACTTTTTCTATTTCTATATCAGAGAAGAACGCGCCTTTTTCTTAACTCTACCAATTCGTCTCCTACTCAAGCCCTAACAATCCAAGCTTTCAATCCTCAACCCCTGCCCAGCCAGCTGTTGCTTCTCACTCTTGCCTCTAATTGCTCAGATAAAAGATTGACCAAAAACAAAACAACTGTCGAAACCTTAAACAACTTTTCGATTTTACAATCCGTCTCCAAGTACCAAAAATCCAGATAACTTACTCTATTTGAAGATATTTTATTCATAGGGTCTTTGTACATGCCTAAACCCAATGTTGGCGTTCTGGTCAAGCTGTTGATTTGTTTTGCGATTCCCTTAGGCGTGTTATTCATGCCGATAGATTCAATACCAATCGATGATCTCACGCTGATTCAACACCGCTTGTTGGCGATATTCTTGTTGGCAGCTCTACTGTGGGTACTTGAACCTGTTCCGGTATTCGCCACTTCCATTTTGATCATTGCACTTGAGCTGGTAATGATTTCTGATAAAGGTTTACACCTGTTTAGAAATCCACCCGCAGGACACGATCTAGGTGAGTTAATCAAATATACCGACATATTCGGTGCATTTTCGTCACCGATAATCATCCTATTCATGGGTGGTTTTGCTCTTGCAATATCCGCATCCAAGTACGAACTCGATAACAACTTAGCTCGAGTGCTACTCAAGCCATTTGGCACAGAGCCGCGCTTCATCATGCTGGGTTTAATGCTGATCACCGCCGTGTTCTCGATGTTCATGTCAAATACCGCAACTACGGTAATGATGCTGGCGCTACTCGGTCCTATCGTGGCGTCGGCACCAAGAGGCGACATGGGGATCAAAGCGCTCGTGTTGTGTATTCCAATTGCTGCCAACACCGGTGGTATCGCGACACCAATCGGCACGCCTCCCAATGCCATCGCATTACAATACCTAACGGGTGAAAACACCATCGACTTCCTCAGCTGGATGATGATGGGCTTGCCCTTTGTGATCATCCAACTCACCATAGCTTGGTTCCTTCTTCAGAAAATCTTTCCTTCCAAGCAGAAAAACATGGTGCTCAAACTCGATGGACAATTCAGAAAGAGCTGGCGAGCGATTGTGGTTTACATCACCTTCGCTGCGACGATCTTATTGTGGATGACCACCAAACTGCATGGCATGAACACTTATGTAGTGTCTATCATTCCACTGGCTGTCTTTACTCTCACTGGCATCATGGGCAAAGAAGAGCTCAAGCTGATTAACTGGGATGTATTGTGGCTGGTTGCGGGTGGTATTGCGATTGGGATTGGCTTGGATAAAACAGGCTTAGCCGCTGCACTCGCACACGCGATTGACTATGAATCACTCTCGCCTGCTGCTGTGGTACTGACGTTATCTATCGTGTGTTGGTTAATGGCGAACTTCATGTCGAACACCGCGACTGCCAACTTACTGATGCCAATAGCCGCTGCGATTGGTGCATCGATGGAAAGCCTAGTTGCGATTGGTGGCCTACAGGGCTTACTGGTTGTGGTCGCCTTCTCAGCATCACTTGGTATGATTTTACCAGTATCGACACCACCAAACTCACTGGCTTACTCGACCGGACTTATCGAAAGCAAAGACATGGCGAAGATGGGCATCATCTTAGGAATTGTCGGCTTGTCAATGGTCTACCTCGCGCTGTTTATCATCACCTAGCACGTTAGCTTATTATCACCTAGCACGTTAATCCCTCACTACAACCCACCAGATAGCAATCGTGATTTCGCTACCTGGTGGGTTTATTCGATTTTGATCGATAGATAATTGTGATTCTACTTCACGGATTATTAAAAATAACGATGATTTATTTTAAATTTTTGATTTTAAACACATTTAACAACATCAAGACAGCGGCAATATACACGCATCAAAGACACGTCAATTCACCATCAAGTACGTCGTTGTAGTTAGGTTATTGTCTAATCAGAGAGGAATGGACCTTGAGACATACTATTAAATTTAAAATTCAGATCGCCATTGCGGTCATTATTGCCGTCGTGAGTGGCGCTCAGGCATGGATCTCGGTTAATCAGCTGACTCAAGAGACTGAAGTCGCGATCAACCAAGAAATGAAAAATGTCAGTGTCGGCACTACCAATTATATTGCCGATTGGCTCTCTACTCGCAGCGATATGATGCTTGCTAATGAGCCGACCATTTCAAGCAGTAGTAACTCTGACCGCGAGTTGCTAATCACCAAACAAGCTGGGCAATTCTTGTCTGTTTATGCGGGATTCAGCGATGGCACTATCGCGTATGGCGATAAAGGTGAAGATTGGCCAGCAGGCTATGACCCACGCACCCGCCCTTGGTATAAAGATGCTAACGCAACATCAGACCTCGTCATTACTGAACCTTATCAAGACTTTGACGGCAGCATTGTCATCAGCTTTGCGAAAGCATTCAACGGTGAAAGACAAGGTGTCCTCGCAGCAGACTTAACCGTCACCAGCATTATTGATACGGTTCTCAATGTAAAACTGGATAACGATGGCTTTGCGTTTTTAGTGGATGGTAACAACAACATCGTTGCCTACACTGATGAAGAGCTAAGTCAGAAACCACTGACCAGTTTGAACCCAGGACTCACTGCAAACAAAGTGTCGCAATTGATCCAAGATCAAATGATCACCACGCTAACTTGGCCAGGCCAAGGGGATAAACTGGTCTACATTGCCAATGTCCCGAATACTGATTGGTCGTTAGGTATTGTTATCGATAAGAAAATGGCGTTCTCTGCGGTCTCTGACGCGATTCAATTCATCTCCCTAACCTCTTTGGTTTTGTACATCGTCATTTCGATTGCGAGCACAATGGTGATCAACCGCCTGCTTTCTCCATTACAAACCTTATCAGAAGCACTGACTCAGCTTGCTCAAGGTAGAGGTGATCTCACTCAACGTATTGATATCACGCGTATGGATGAGATAGGCAAACTGGCCGAGCTTGTAAACCAGTTCTTAAGCCAGATGCAAAGCATGTTGAAAGGCGTCATAGAACACAGCCACGATCTCAACAATCATGCCGAAAAGGCCAACCAACTGGCGACCCAATCCTCCATTCGAGTTGAAAATCAGCAAAACGATATCAATCAAATAGCGACCGCGATTCATGAGATGTCCGCCACCGCAGCTGAAGTAGCTAGCCATGCTGAACTCACTGCATCTGCTTCTCAAGCTTCAGCCACTGCTTGTAATGAAGGTCAGGAGGTTATTCAACAAAACCGCGATGCGATTACTGGCCTCGCGACTCAAGTTGAAGACGCGGCCAATGTGATTCGTGAATTAGAGAGTAATGCTCAAAGCATCAACAAGATCCTATCCACCATTCAAGGTATTGCTGAACAAACCAACCTGTTGGCCTTGAATGCGGCAATTGAAGCCGCTCGAGCGGGTGAGCAAGGTCGCGGATTTGCTGTTGTCGCAGACGAGGTTCGAGTACTAAGCCAAAGAACGCATGGCTCAACGGAAGAAATCCGCGTGATGATTGATACGTTACAGAAGAATACTGAACATGCTGTCGAAAGCATGACCACCAGCACTCAACTGGCAGAGAACAGTGTTGGCTTCGCAGAGCAAGCTCATGGCAGCCTATCTAAAATCACTCAAGCCATCACCGAAATCAACGATATGGCGCTACAAATAGCGAGTGCAGCCGAAGAACAACGTGCCGTGAGCGAAGACATCAGTCGTAATACACAAGGGATTAAAGATGCCTCTGATGATCTTGCACAACAAGCGGAAAGCAGCCGCAACAGCTCAAATGAGATGAGCAGCGCTGCCGAGTCGATGCGCCGAGATGTGGAGCGCTTTAAGGTATAAAGCTTCGCTAGTCAGACAAGCGAAACGGATAACCGGAACAAAACAGTAACTGAAGAGCAAGGCGGTAATTGAGCAGCAAAGTGGTGCTTTTGCTAAGAATCACTTTGTTCTCAGTTCGGTTTGATGCATATTGATGAGCTAATTTATCCCAGACACAAGGATGTTATTCAGATGGGATTCGAATGGTTAGCTCTCGCCGCTGCCTTTCTTTGGGCCATTGCGAGCCTAATGTCAGTAAAGCCTGCTCAGCACTTGGGTTCTTTCGCCTATAGCCGCTGGCGAATGGGTTGTACCGCAATCATCTTATCGAGTATGGCTTGGTTTACCGGAGGTTGGTCAACTGTCGAAGCCAATCTAGTCACGCCGATGATGCTGTCTGGCCTGATTGGTATATTCATTGGTGATACCGCCCTATTTGCCTGCTTAAACCGAATGGGACCGCGCCAAGCGGGTTTGCTGTTCTCTTGTCACGCCGTGTTCTCAGCCATTCTCGGTTACTTCCTATTTAGCGAAAGCATGACTTCTGTTGAGCTGATTGGCTCGGCTTTGGTGTTCAGTGGCGTCTTAACCGCGATATTCTTTGGTCGTCGAGGACAGACTAACAATCAACTTGAAACCATTAAAGGCACCGTGTGGATTGGTGTTGCACTGGGAATTACAGCTGCGATTTGTCAAGCACTGGGTGGCATCATCGCCAAACCCGTGATGCAAACCAATATCGACCCGGTTGCCGCTTCTGCGATTCGGATGATCACCGCCTTTGTCGCCCACTCCGCATTTCGTTTAACGGGTGCCAAGCTATCACGCGCAATCAACCCGATGAATGGTCAGATATTTGCGATTACGGCAGTTAACGGCTTTTTAGCGATGGCGGTGGGAATGACGCTGATCTTGTATGCACTACAGGAAGGCAATGTCGGCATGGTCGCTCTGTTATCTTCAACCACACCTATCATGTTGTTACCAATACTTTGGCTGTACACCAAACAGAGACCAAATGCCTACGCTTGGATCGGTGCCATTGTTGCCGTAGTGGGTACTGGTATTCTGGTCAGCTAGTGGGTACAGGTATTTTGGTCAGATAGAGCACCGGTATTCTGGTCAGCGAGTAAAGCTGATTAGAAGCTGAGAATTAATAGTTAATTAACTCTCAGTAAAAACAAAAGCAAAAAGCTAAGAACGTGGGAACGGGAAAGCGGTCACATCATCGATGTGGTCGTAACCCAAAGCCAGCATAATCAGCCTATCGATACCTAAAGCAACACCCGCACAATCTGGTAAACCCGCTTTTAATGCCTCAATCAAGTGATGGTCAATCGGTTGAGGTGATAAGCCCATCTCAATACGTTTGGCATTGTCGTCTTCAAAACGCTTGAGTTGCTCTTGTGGTTTATCCAACTCATGGAAACCGTTAGCTAATTCGATGCCTTTGAAATACACCTCAAAGCGATCCGCCACTCGTGAATCCTCGGGGTTAATCTTAGCTAATGCCGCTTGTGAGGCTGGGAAGTCATAAACAAAGGCTGGCACCTGTTGGCCAATCTTTGCTTCAACCCCGATGCTAAACAGCAACTGCAGCAAGGTATCGCGATCTTGTTCAGGGTCAGCTATGTCGCTGAGCCCAAGTTTTGCTGCGGCTTGTTTTAGCGTATCCATCGAATCTTCAAGCGGACATACACCTAACACGTCGATAAAGGCTTGTTGATAAGTCATTCGCTCTGCTGAGCTCGATTTAAGTACCTGCTGTAGCAGAAAATCCATTTCATCCATTAAGTCATGGTGATCAAAACCGACGCGATACCACTCCAACATGGTGAACTCAGGGTTGTGGTAACGGCCATTTTCTTCATTCCGGAAAGACTTACAAATTTGATAAATACAGCCACTGCCCGCCGCTAATAGACGTTTCATATGAAACTCAGGGCTAGTCATAAAGAACAAGGGCTGACCGTGCGCATAACCCGGCCCTACGAATTCAGTTTTGAAAGTATGTAAATGCACGTCCGTTACCGTGGCGTGGCTCATCGCAGGCGTATCCACTTCCATCACGTTTCGTTCAGCAAAGAACTGACGGATTTGATTAAGGATATCAGCACGTTGCTTTAACTGCTTAATGGTTGCGGCTGGTTGCCATGTTGAGTGCATTATTAAGTTCCATATTACTGAATTCTAGGCGACGGAAATTACCACCTTTCGCCTCTTTTGTAAGCTTCTATCTTTCTATAGATGAAAGCAAAATGTTGCTTTAATGAAGCCAGAAAATTACGTTCTACAATACAATTATCAATACAGCTTTCACATCCACATTGATAACAAAAATCATACTCAACAAGCCGTTAACACAAGCCCTGTGGGCTAATCGTTATCAACAATTCATTGCCGTGATTGCAGTCACATAACCTATAAATTCTATGCCTCCATATGCACTACCGACCTAAAAACCCAAATGCATCAACTTTTCGAATACCTTCCTCTCTTACACTGAACCTACCACTTAAGGCTTAGGGGTGATGAACGGTTGATGCCGTTTACTGCTCTCTAAATAAGCTTTTTATAATAACAAGCGGAATACTCCGCATCACACTGGAGAATAACTGTGAAGACAATTACCACAGATATCGCAGTCATCGGCGCAGGCGGCGCTGGTCTTCGTACAGCAATTGCAGCAGCTGAAGCTAATCCTGAATTGGAAGTAGCACTGATTTCTAAAGTTTACCCAATGCGTTCGCACACGGTAGCAGCAGAAGGCGGTTCAGCAGCGGTAATTAAAGACGAAGATAGCCTAGATAACCACTTCAACGATACTGTTGGCGGTGGCGACTGGCTATGTGAACAGGATGTTGTTGAATACTTTGTTGAAAACTCGACTCGCGAAATGATCCAAATGGAACAATGGGGCTGCCCATGGAGTCGTAAAGAAAACGGTGAAGTAAACGTACGCCGATTCGGCGGTATGAAGGTAGAGAGAACGTGGTTCGCAGCGGATAAAACCGGCTTCCACATGCTTCATACTCTGTTCCAGACTTCGATGAAGTACGACACAATCAAACGATTTGATGAGTACTTTGTGGTGGATTTGATCGTTGAAGATGGCGAAGTACAAGGCCTAATCGCGATTCATATGTCTGAAGGTGAGCTTGTTACGATTAAAGCAAAATCTGTTGTATTAGCAACCGGTGGCGCAGGTCGTGTTTACCACTGTAATACCAACGGCGGCATCGTAACGGGCGACGGTATGGCAATGGCTTATCGCCACGGTGTACCACTGCGTGATATGGAGTTCGTTCAATACCACCCAACAGGCCTACCGGGCACTGGCATCTTGATGACCGAAGGTTGTCGTGGTGAAGGCGGTATCATCGTCAACAAGAACGGCTACCGTTACCTACAAGATTACGGCATGGGCCCTGAAACCCCAGTGGGCGAGCCGAAGAACAAATACATGGAACTGGGTCCTCGTGACAAAGTTTCTCAAGCATTCTGGCACGAGCAGCAGAAAGGTAACACCATCAAGCACCCACTTGGTGATGTCGTACACCTTGACCTTCGCCACCTGGGTGAAGAGTACCTGCAAGAGCGTCTACCGTTCATCTGTGAACTGGCAAAAGCGTACGTAAACGTAGACCCAGCAAAAGAGCCAATCCCAATTCGTCCGACCGTTCACTACACCATGGGTGGTATTGAAACTAACGGTACCTGTGAAACTCGCATTAAAGGCCTATTCGCCGTTGGTGAATGTGCTTCAGTTGGCCTACACGGTGCAAACCGCCTAGGTTCTAACTCGCTGGCTGAGTTTGTAGTATTTGGTCGCGTAGCCGGTGAACAAGCAGTGAAACGTGCAGCTGAATTCAAAGGCTGGAATGAAGAATCTATCGCTAAGCAAGTTAAAGCGGTTGAAGATCGCATCGCAGGTCTACTAAACCAAGAAGGTGATGAGAACTGGGCTGACATCCGCACTGAAATGGGTCACACCATGGAAGCGGGTTGTGGTATCTACCGTCAAGAAGACTTGATGCAAAAGACCATCGACAAAATCACTGAACTGAAAGCTCGCTACAAGAAGATCAGCATTAAAGACAAAGGCAAAGTGTTCAACACTGACCTACTTTACGCTATCGAAGTGGGTTACGGCCTTGAAGTTGCAGAAGCGATGGTTCACTCAGCGATCCTTCGTAAAGAGTCTCGCGGTGCACACCAACGTCTAGACGACAACTGCACAGAACGTGATGACGTGAACTTCCTGAAACACTCTCTATCTTTCTACAACGAAGATGCAGCACCAACCATCGACTACAGCGGCGTTAAGATCACCAAATCTCAACCTAAAGCTCGTCTGTACGGTGAAGCTGCAGAGAAAGCCGCTGCCGCTGAAAAAGCAGCAGAAGAGAATGCTAAGAAGAGCGAAGAGGAGCAAGCATAATGTCAGCGAATCGAATCCAAAAAATTGAAATCCTGCGTTATGATCCAGAGCACGACGCAGAACCTCACTTTCAAACCTTTGAAGTGCCGTTTGATGAAACCATGTCAGTACTTGATGCGATCGGTTACATCAAAGACAACCTAGATAAAGACCTGTCTTACCGTTGGTCTTGTCGTATGGCGATTTGTGGTTCTTGCGGCATCATGGTTGATGGCGTGCCAAAACTGGCGTGTAAGAGCTTCTTACGTGATTACCCGAACGGCTTCAAGATTGAGCCTTTGGCTAACTTCCCAATCGAGAAAGATTTGATTGTCGACATGACGCCGTTCATCGAACGCCTTGAAGCAATCAAGCCATACATCATTGGTAACGACCGCAAGCCAGAAGACGGCACTAACATCCAAACTCCAGAGCAAATGGCGAAGTACAAACAGTTCGCTGGCTGCATCAACTGTGGTTTGTGTTACGCAGCGTGTCCTCAGTTTGGTCTAAACCCTGAGTTCATCGGCCCTGCGGCACTTGCTCTTGCTCACCGCTACAACCTAGATAGCCGTGACAATGGTAAAGCTGAACGCATGAAGCTTATCAATGGTGACAACGGCGCTTGGGGCTGTACGTTTGTAGGTTACTGTTCTGACGTATGTCCGAAGAAAGTAGACCCAGCAGCGGCAGTAAACCAAGGCAAAGTTGAGTCTTCAATGGACTTCGTTATTTCGATGTTCAAGCCTGATGGATCGCAAGTAAAAACAGCAGAGGAGGCATAATATGAGCAATCGTAAGCCTTATGTTCGTGAGATGAAGAGAACATGGTGGAGCAACCATCCGTTCTACCGCTTCTACATGCTACGTGAAGCGACTGTACTGCCTTTGATTCTGTTCACTCTGTTCCTAACCTTCGGTTTGGGTGCACTAGTGAAAGGCCCTGAAGCTTGGGCTGGTTGGTTGAGCTTTATGGCTAACCCTATCATTGTTGGTATCAACATCGTGGCACTGCTTGGCAGCTTACTGCACGCTCAGACCTTCTTCAGCATGATGCCTCAAGTAATGCCAATCCGCCTTAAAGGCAAATTGGTAGATAAAAGAATCATCGTACTGACTCAGTGGGCAGCGGTGGCTTTTATTTCTTTAATCGTTCTTGTTGTGGTGTAAGGAGCTTTCGTTATGAACACAAATTACAAAGTAAAACCTGTTAACCACAACCCACAACGCTCTGATGAGCCAATCTGGTGGGGCCTATTTGGCGCTGGCGGTACTTGGTTCGCGATGATCACACCAATCACGATCTTAGTACTCGGTATCTTAGTGCCAATGGGCATCATCGATGCGGACGCAATGAGCTACGAACGTGTGTCTGAATTTGCCACCAGCATTATCGGTGCACTATTCATCATCGGTACGCTAGCACTGCCAATGTGGCACGCAATGCACCGTCTTCACCACGGCATGCACGACCTTAAGTTCCATGTCGGCGTTGCGGGTAAAGTGGGCTGCTACTTCGTTGCAGGCCTAATCAGCGCATTGTCTGTTATTTTCATCTTTATGATTTAACAGCTAAGAGCAGATACGGGATTCGAGTAATCGAGATGCGAAGAGCTTAAAAGCAGATTCGGGATTCGAGTAATCGAGTAATCGAGTAATCGAGTAATCGAGTAATCGAGTATCGAAGAGCTTAAGAGCGAAAATACTAGAAGCAGAGCAGGGTTATCTTGTTCTGCTTTTTTATTGCTTGTCGAATCTCTTATCCTCTAACTCGCTCTTGCTCTTCAAGCTCTTCGTATCCCGCATCTCGTTTACGCGTATCTTCCTCTTCCGCTCTTCCCCGATCTCCAGATACAAAAAAGGTCGCTCATGAGCGACCTTTTCTATTTCACTGAACCATCCCAAAATAGGATGGGCACAATCAAATTACTTCACACGACCAACGTATTCGCCAGTACGAGTATCAACTTTAACAACTTCACCGATAGCGATGAATAGAGGTACGCGAACTACCGCGCCTGTTGCTAGAGTTGCAGGCTTACCGCCAGTACCTTGTGTGTCGCCTTTAAGGCCAGGATCGGTTTCAGTTACTTCGATCTCAACAAAGTTTGGCGGAGTAACAGTGATAGGGTTATCATTCCACAACGTTAGAGTACAAACGTCATTTTCAACTAACCATTTTGCTGAGTCAGCGACTGCTTTTACGTCTGCTGCGATTTGCTCAAATGTTTCGTTGTTCATGAAGTGGTAGAATTCGCCATCGTTGTATAGGTAGCCTAGTTCAACGTCAACAACATCTGCAAGCTCAAAGCTTTCGCCTGATTTGAATGTTTTCTCTAACACTTTGCCTGACAGCAGTTTACGAAGTTTTACACGGTTAAACGCTTGGCCTTTACCTGGCTTAACGTATTCATTGTCGATAATTGAGCAAGGCTCGTTATCTAACATGAATTTTAAACCGCCTTTGAATTCATTGGTGCTTACTGACGCCATGATTTTCTCTTCCACATCTTTGAGTTAATTTCAATGCCGCATATCATAACCCGAAAAGTCGAATCTGTTGAGCAAAACTGGCTCAAACAACTATCGAATGCGATCTCTGACCCGACAAAACTGCTTGAGGCATTGGAAATAGACCCAACACCGTGGCAAGCAGGCTTCGCTGCTCGTGAGTTATTTGCACTTCGGGTACCCCTTAGCTTTGTCGAACGAATGGAAAAAGGCAACCCACACGATCCATTGCTAAGACAGGTTTTACCGCTAAGTGAAGAGTTTGAGGTGCACCAAGGCTATTCCGCTGATCCCTTAGAAGAGCAAGACAACGCGATTCCAGGCTTACTGCACAAATACAAAAATCGCGCATTGATGATTGTGAAAGGTGGCTGTGCAATTAACTGCCGCTACTGCTTCCGTCGTCATTTTCCTTATCAAGATAACAAGGGCTCAAAGTCGGTGTGGCAAACCAGCCTCGACTATGTGGCTGCTCACTCAGAGATCAACGAGGTTATCTTATCGGGTGGCGATCCACTGATGGCAAAAGACAGCGAACTAGAATGGCTTATCAGTGCTATCGAACAAATCCCACATGTCAAAACCGTTCGAATTCATAGCCGATTACCGGTTGTGATCCCCGCTCGAGTGACGGATGAACTGTGCCAATTGTTAGCGCAAACTCACCTCAATGTGGTCATGGTGAGCCATATTAATCATGCCAACGAAATTAACTTAGAGCTCAAAAAAGCCTTTCATAAGCTGAAGCAAAGTGGTGTGACTCTGCTTAACCAAGGCGTGATGCTTAAAGGGGTGAACAACAGCGCTAACTCCTTGAAAGAATTAAGCGAAAAACTATTCGATGCCGGCGTTTTACCTTACTATATGCATGTACTTGATAAAGTTCAGGGCGCTGCTCATTTTTATATTTCTGATGAAGAAGCGAAGCATCATTTTAAAGGGCTAATCTCTGAGGTTTCTGGCTACTTGGTGCCTAAGTTAACTCGTGAGATTGGTGGACGCAGCAGCAAGACGCCACTCGACCTCCACATTGAATAGAGAAGTTGTATCAATGAAACACAATACTTCAGTTGCTCCCCCAGCAACCACATCCCGTCAAGCGCTTAAGTTCAACTCAAAAGGTTTCACCATCATCGAGTTGGTCGTGGTGATCGTGATTCTGGGTATTGTGTCTGTAACGGCCGCTTCGAAGTTCCTCAACCTTCAAACCGATGCTCGTATTTCGACATTAAACGGCCTTAAAGGCGGAATGGAGGGTGCAAGTGCTATGCTTTATGGTAAGACATCAGCATTAGGCTTAGATAAAGCAGCGAGTGCGTCAGTAAATGTTGAGGGCGACGATATATTGGTGGCTTACGGTTATCCTGCGGCGATGAATGATCAAGCCTGGGCACACCTTATCGAATCCACTTTCTTAGATGCGGTTTGGGATACAGGTAGAGCTGACTGGTTCTTTACCAACACAGACGCGCACGATGGCATTATTCTTTATGCACCTTCGAGCCGAAAAAAGCAGGCTGATAACTGTTACCTTGAATATCAAGAAGCGACTGAGACCACGACACCTGTCTTCACCTTAACAACAGACGGCTGTTAGATTTTACGTCATCTTTATCAATCGTTAAGACAAAAAGTTTTTGTTCGATCGTCCGGTCTATTATTAGCATACTCAGCTCTATTCTAAATTTTTAGGAGGGGTGATATGACACAATTTATAGAACAAACTCTCAACCTTGCCCCCTTTAGCTGGGCAGGCCTTGCAGTATGCATGCTGTGTGGTTCGTTAATCGGCATCGAAAGGCAAACACGCGGCAAACCGGTCGGAATCAGGACATCGATTCTGATCATCAGCGGTACCTATTTCTTCCTCACCATGGCGATTAGCCTTTCCCCTAACACGCTCGATCAAGCTCGTGTGCTTGGTCAGATCATTACTGGGGTTGGTTTCCTTGGCGCTGGAGTAATGATGACACTGGATGGAAAGATTCATGGTGTCACTTCAGCCGCGATTATCTGGGTACTCGCTGCATTAGGTATGATGATCGCACTTGGTCACCTTTCCCAATCGGTCATTATCACGCTAATGGCGCTAGTAATTCTGCTTGGTGTCGATAAGGTGGAAAACAGCTTCCAAAGCCTGCGTCGTGGTGTTCATCAGAAGTGGATGCGAAAAGGTCGCGTGAAAAAATAATCTCTAATCTTAGGTGCAATTTCTTAGAGACAATTGCTTAGACACAATTACTTAGAGACAATTCCTTAGAGACAAAAAAAGAAGCCTAGTCAAATGACTAGGCTTTGAGTTTGTACAAAAGCGCTTAATACACCTGAATACACACCTGATTCTTACCCGCTGCCTTTGCCTTATAGAGCTGCTCATCAGACGAACGAATACTCTGGTTTTTCCATAGATGCCCAACACTGTCGAACTTATACAGAGAGTAGAGCGTCGCGCCACCAGATACTGAAACACTAATCTTGTCACCCGTAGGGCATCGATAACTCTGTAGGCTAATGTCGTTTTGAATTCGCTCAAAGATCGACGAAAGCAACTCTGATGATTCCCCCGTAATCGCAACAACAAACTCTTCACCACCAAATCGAGCCACGATATCTTGCTGTCTAACGCTGTTCAGCATCAACTGAGCAACATGGCAAATCACCTCGTCCCCCACTTTATGGCCATATTGATCATTAACGACTTTGAAATCATCGATATCAAACACGCCAACACCAATAATAGGCTCTTCATCCTGAGCCAGTAATCGAGCTTCAAAACCACGTCGATTCAACAAGCCAGTTAATGGGTCGCGCATTGCTAGGTCATTTAAACGCTGGTGTTCTTGTCTTGTATAGAAGCGCCATAACCATAAAACTGAGAGCAGATACAAAATCAAGAGTATCGAAAGTTGAATCTTCTCCATCTCCAATACATGCAGAAAGTGCTCGCTCTTATCTTCTTCAATACTCAGATACAACTGAGTGTTAATGTCACCAACATACAGAGGCTTGGAATAGGTAAAATCCATAAACCCGTATTTGTTTGCGCCTCGCGTACTCGTCACTTGATAGCCATGGGTAGGGTTCGATACGAGATTAGAGACATACCCATCCACACCCAACACCCCTTTGAATTCGCCATTAACGTAGATCCCTTTGGTTAAGGTCACCACTTTCTGACCTGTCAGGTAGTCATCGTACTGGCCGGTATACACCACCTGGTCTTGACCTTGAGCTAAGCCAAAACGAATCGTATTCACCCAATAAGGCCTGCTATTCACAACCGAATCAAAGGTGTCGCCCTTGATGTAACTGGCAAAGTCAGAAGGTGAAGATATGATGAACTTCTCTTTTGAAATGAAGTAAATCGCAGAGATGGTATCAATGGTATTGGCAAAATAAGCCATGGTCGGTGCGATGAACAAGCGCTTACCCGCTTCGGCATAAAGGTCCGATTTCGGGTTGCACATCTCGCGAGGGCCAGAGAACATAAAATCAAAACGAGGGGCATGTTGCTCCTCACTGGTAAAGTAGCACGTCTCACCTTCGATCTTTTTGTCATGCGAGAATACATAGGTATCCCCATGCAGTGGATAAAGAGCCGTGATGTTGTACTCAAGCGCATTTATGATCTGTGTGAGCTCCACTAAAGAGCGTGTCACGCCTTGGTTTTCCATTCCATACTGTTTATCTGATTCTTCCGCTGAATCAACGAGCAACAAGCTCAAAACTACTAAAAAACTGGCGGTCAGGCCTAAGAAAGCCTTTTTAAAATCGACGGTATGGTGGTTAATCAAAGCATATAAATCATCATTGGAAATTTATCGCACATTGTACTTATAAATTAAAACATCGCAACAACAAATATAAAACAACATGCTTATTGGGTAATTTGAAGAAGTTTATCGAGGAAGTGGCATTGAATGTAATAACGCCTAAACAAGGGTTTAGGCGTTGAGAAACTTAGCCTTAAAAGCTAATTCGTAACTAAAAGCTAATGCGCTAACTAAAAGTCGCCAATAGTAAAACCAAAGGCTAAACGGCAGCGTTATTTAGCAAAGTTTACAATCGGGAAGCACGGGAAGAAACCGTTATCAGCACAGTTGATCAGGCCAATCTGCACGCCTTCGATTTTGTTGGTTTTGTTGAAAATACCAACCTGAACCGTGGACACTTCTGAAAGGTTCGCTGCACCAACATCAACCATAGTGTTACCTTCTGAGTAGTTGACGAAACTCACGTTCGCGCCTTTTACATCATTGGTAATGTTCACTGCACCAAGGTTAACACCGGTTGTTTTACCCGTGTTCCAGTTGAAGAAACCTAGAGATGCGCCGGTCATTTCTTGGTTCACTTTTGATGCACCGAAGATACCCAAGTTCACACCTGTTGTTGTTTGCGTCTCAGACATACCAACAACCGCAAGATCGACACCTTTAAGGTCGTTTACTTGTCCGTGAAGCAGAGCTAAACGTACACCGCCAACCGCATCTGAATCCGGTGCGTTGAAGCCGTTGATCGTTGAAAACATAACTGGCGATGAAGCAAATGCCGCTGGTGCCATTACCGCTGCCGACACAGCTAATACTGAAAGTAGTTTTTTCATTGGGGGAGTCTCCACTGACTTATTGTTGACTTGATTAATCCATTTTCAATCAAGCATTTATTATCCTTTATTCAACAGCTATCCATGTTAGATCAATGTCATAACTGTACTGTTGAATATAAGCCGCTAAACCATAAAGAGCAATGGTTAAGAGCAGATGCGGGATTCGAGTAAACCAGATGCGAAAGGCAAAGAGCGGATAAGGGAAGAAAAAATGAGAGATACGAGATGCGGGTAAACGAGATGCGAAGAGCAAAAAAAAACGGAGACCGAAGTCTCCGCTTTAAAGCTTATATCTTTCAAAGCCTATGTATGGCTTTCTCTGTTACGAGAAAGGGGGATGATTACATCATACCGCCCATGCCACCCATACCGCCCATGCCACCCATATCAGGCATTGCAGGGCCAGAATCTTGTGGCTTATCAGTGATCATCGCTTCTGTTGTGATCATAAGACCAGCAACTGATGCTGCGAACTGAAGTGCGCTGCGAGTTACCTTAGTTGGATCTAGGATACCCATTGCAATCATGTCACCGTATTCGCCAGTAGCCGCGTTGTAACCGTAGTTACCTTCGCCAGCACGAACGTTGTTAGCAACCACTGATTCTTCATCACCCGCGTTCTTAGTGATTTGACGGATTGGCGCTTCCATTGCACGTAGTGCAACACGGATACCTACGTTTTGCTCTTCGTTGTCACCTTCAAGGCCAGCAACTTTAGATGCAGCGCGGATAAGTGCAACACCACCACCAGCAACCACACCTTCTTCAACAGCAGCGCGAGTTGCGTGAAGTGCATCTTCAACGCGGTCTTTCTTCTCTTTCATCTCAACTTCAGTCGCAGCGCCCACTTTGATTACTGCAACACCGCCAGCTAGTTTCGCTACGCGCTCTTGAAGTTTCTCTTTGTCGTAGTCAGACGTTGCATCTTCGATTTGTTGACGAATTTGAGAAACACGACCTTGGATCATCATTTCTTCGCCCGCACCATCGATGATGGTTGAGTTTTCTTTAGTAATAGTAATACGCTTAGCTTGACCTAGATCTTCTAGCGTTACTTTCTCAAGGTCTAGACCGATCTCTTCAGAGATAACCGTACCGCCCGTTAGGATAGCGATATCTTGAAGCATTGCTTTACGACGGTCACCGAAACCAGGGGCTTTAACAGCCGCCACTTTCACGATGCCGCGCATGTTGTTCACAACTAGAGTCGCTAGCGCTTCGCCTTCTACATCTTCAGCGATGATTAGAAGTGGACGAGATGCTTTAGCAACCGCTTCTAGAGTCGGAAGAAGTTCACGGATGTTTGATACTTTCTTGTCGATAAGAAGGATGAATGGGCTTTCTAGATCAACAGAACCTGCTTCTTGGTTGTTGATGAAGTAAGGAGATAGGTAACCGCGGTCGAACTGCATACCTTCTACTACGTCTAGTTCGTCTTGCAGAGCCTGACCTTCTTCGACTGTGATAACGCCATCACGGCCTACTTTTTCCATCGCTTCAGCAATGATGTTACCTACTGTCGCGTCAGAGTTTGCAGAGATAGTACCTACTTGCGCGATAGCTTTAGTATCTGCACATGGAACAGAAAGGCCTTTTAGCTCTTCAACTGCTGCGATAACCGCTTTGTCGATACCACGCTTAAGATCCATTGGGTTCATGCCAGCAGCAACGGCTTTTAGGCCTTCAGTGATGATTGCTTGAGCAAGAACGGTTGCTGTTGTTGTACCGTCGCCCGCTGCGTCATTCGCTTGCGAGGCCACTTCTTTAACCATTTGTGCGCCCATGTTTTGGAACTTGTCTTCAAGTTCGATTTCACGTGCAACAGAAACACCATCTTTAGTGATCGTTGGTGCGCCAAATGATTTATCTAGAACAACGTTACGGCCTTTAGGACCTAGCGTTACTTTTACCGCGTCAGCCAGAACGTTTACACCTTCTAGCATTTTAATACGTGCGTCGTTACCAAATTTAACGTCTTTAGCAGCCATCTTTATTTCCTTTAAATTCTTTATTCAGTCAGTTCAGGTTTATGGGTCGGATTACTCAACGATCGCCATGATGTCGTTTTCAGACATGATCAGAACTTCTTTGCCGTCGATTTTTTCAGACTTAGTGCCGTAGCCTTCAGCGAAGATAACAGTGTCGCCAACTTTAACGTCCAATGGTTGTACTGAACCGTTTTCTAGAATGCGGCCTTTGCCAACAGCTAGAATTACACCGCGAGTTGATTTTTCAGCGGCAGAACCAGTTAGAACGATGCCACCAGCAGATTTAGATTCAACTTCTTGGCGCTCAACGATAACTCGGTCGTGTAGAGGACGGATATTCATCGGTCAGATCTCCTGATAATTTCCATTTAATTTGATAGTTGCCACGATTGGCATGGGGTTAAAGAGTATGTTGGGGCGATGCGGAAGATCCCAAGGGGTGAAAGAGAAAAATTGTGATCGAAAGAGCAGATTCGGGATGCGAGTGAACGAGTAACGAAGAACTTAAAGGCAGATACGAGATGCGAGTAAATGAGTAGCGAAGAGCTTAAAGCGGAGAAAGAGAAGAATCACCTTCTTTGTTTTTGCTTTTCGTATCTCGCATCCCGTTACCCTCATCTAATTATTTGTATCTGCTCTTCCAGCTCTTCCCGCTCTTCGCATCCCGAATCTCGTTTACTCGCATCTGCTTTTCTTCCCTTCCCGCCCACATCTGTTTATCCTACGCTTTTAGATTCTATCGGCGTTTTGCATGCAAGATAAGCACGGGCTATTAACCGCTCCTATTGAGAGTACATTGCGTACCATGACCATACCGACCATATTCGGTATGGTGGCGATCTTGATGTTTAACCTCGTCGATACCTTCTTTATCTCATTACTGGGCACACAAGCCCTTGCAGCGGTGAGCTTCACCTTCCCTATCACCTTTGCCATCAACTGCATTACCATGGGAATAGGCATTGGCTTATCAACGTGCATCGGGCGGTTACTTGGCCAAGGTTGCGCGCAAAATGCGGCTCGCTTTACTTGTCACGGTTTATTACTTGCGGTGCTTCTTGTCGGTTTTGCATCAACTCTGGGGCTTGTAACACTTGAACCCATGTTTGCCTTATTGGGGGCAGAACCAGAGTTACTGCCACTAATATCTGAATACATGACAGTCTGGTATTTAGCCATTCCATTACTTGTTATTCCTATGGCGGGCAACAGCGCGATACGAGCCAGTGGCGATACCAAAACACCCGCGAAGATCATGATGCTGGCCGGCCTGATTAACGGCATTCTCGATCCGCTGCTGATCTTCGGTTACGGGCCTTTCCCGGAGTTAGGAATTCAAGGCGCAGCCATTGCTAGCGGATTCAGTTGGTTTGGTGCGTTGTGTGGCTCACTGTATGTGTTAACCATACGAGAAAAACTGCTTGCTCCGCCCAAACTAAAAAACCTCATCGATGACTGGAAACAGATCTTAACCATTGGCACACCCGCAGCCCTTTCCAATGCCCTCAATCCACTTGCTGGCGCCATTATAATGATGATGCTTGCCAAACAAGGAACCGAAGCCGTGGCGGCTTACGGAGCTGCCCAGCGTATTGAATCGATTTTGATCATCGTGTTGATGTCTCTGACCTCTGCCCTTACGCCTTTTATGGCGCAGAACTTTGGCGCAAACAACCCTCAACGAAGCTTTAAGGCACTATTTCTCAGTATGCGCTTTGCTGTGATGTTCCAAGGTTTGATTTTCTTAATGATGGTGCCATTGAGCATCCCATTAGCCGCCCTATTTTCTCAAGAAGAATCCGTGCGAGGCATCTTGTGGCATTACCTGTTAGTTGTCCCATTTAGCTATGGCTTCCAAGGTATTGTAATGATGCTGATTAGTGCGATGAATGCGATGCATCAACCACTCAAAGCCTTTCAGTGGAGCTTCATGCGCCTGTTTGTATTTACTCTTCCATTCGCTTGGATAGGTAGCCAGATTGATGGCGTCGAAGGGCTGTTTATAGGCCTAGCCTTAGGGAACATCATGGGTGGAATTTCAGGATATTGCTTTGCGCTTCGTGTGAGGAGGAAAGCAGATGAGAGATGCGAGTAAGCTCTTAAGCTCTTCGCATCTCGTTTACTCGCATCCCGTATCTATACTCAAATTCCAGATACAAAAAAACGGCCACACTCGCGTGCAGCCGTTCTAGTATTCGATGAAAGTTAAAACTATTTATCTAAAACAGTAATTACTTAACGATCACGTCACCTGACATTTCAGCCGGGATTGCGATACCAGACAGAGAAAGCATCGTTGGTGCAAGGTCAGACAGCTTGCCGCCTTCTTTGAACTCAACGTCTTTGCTACCTACGTAGATAAGTGGCACTGGTAGGTTAGTGTGCGCCGTGTGGATGCCGCCCGTTTCTGGGTTTACCATCATTTCCGCGTTACCGTGGTCAGCAGTGATAAGTAGTTGGCCATCGGCTTCTTTGATTGCTTCAACTACTTTACCCAGACATTCGTCTAAAGACTCTACCGCTTTAACCGCTGCATCGTAAACGCCCGTGTGGCCAACCATGTCACAGTTAGGGAAGTTACACACGATAGCGTCGTATTTGCCGCCTTTGATTGCTGCAACAAGCTTTTCAGTTAGCTCTGGTGCGCTCATTTCTGGCTGTAGATCGTAAGTTGCTACTTTTGGAGAAGCAACAAGCTGACGCTCTTCGCCTTCAAACTCGTCTTCTTTACCGCCGTTGAAGAAGAACGTCACGTGCGCGTATTTCTCTGTTTCAGAGATACGTAGCTGCGTTTTGCCTTCTTTCGATAGCCATTCACCGTAGGTGTTCTCTAGAGAAGCCGGTGGGAATGCACAAAGAAGTGGGATGTCTGCAGCGTATTGAGTCAGCATCACGAAATCGATCGCTGGGAATACGTTACGCTCAAAACCGTCGAAGCTAGGCACAAACGCACGTGTGATTTCACGAGCACGGTCAGCACGGTAGTTCATGAAGATAACCGCATCGCCATCAACGATAGCGGCAGACTCTTCGCCTTCCGCTTTGATTTCAGTCGCTTTCACGAACTCATCGTTTTCGTCACGAGCGTAAGCCGCTTCTAGGCCAGCAACCGCTGTATCAAACGTGAAGTCACCTTTCGCTTGAGTAAGCAGGTCGTAAGATTCTTGAACGCGATCCCAGTTGTTATCACGGTCCATTGCGTAGTAACGACCAATAAGCGAAGCCACACGGCCTTTGCCTAGTTTAGCGAACAACTCTTGGAAACGAGCTAATGTGTTTTCTGCGCTACGTGGCGGTGTATCACGACCGTCTAGGAAAGCGTGTAGGTAGATTTTTTCTGCGCCACGCTCTGCTGCCATTTCAACGGCCGCGTAGATGTGATCTTCATGAGAGTGAACGCCACCTGGAGACATAAGGCCCATGATGTGAACCGCTTTCTCCGCTTTTACTGCTTTATCGATAGCATTCACTAGTGTTTCAGTTTGACCGAATTCACCGTCTGCGATTGATTTAGTGATACGCGTTAAATCTTGATATACCACGCGACCCGCACCGATATTGGTGTGACCCACTTCAGAGTTACCCATTTGGCCATCTGGTAGGCCTACATCTAAGCCAGAAGCCGAGATTAGCGTGTTAGGTTGGTTAGCAATAAGACCGTCTAATACAGGTGTATTAGCGTTCGCGATAGCGTTGTCTTGGTTGTCTTCACGGTAACCGTAACCGTCAAGGATCACTAGAGCCATTGGCTTCTTAGCTGACATAGGACTGACCTCGTTCAATTCAAAATAAATCGGTATAAAAACAAATTAGCGTAATTTTACTACAGTTTACAGTCAAAACTGTAGCGGAAGATCAAGAAACGTCGCAGGTAGGCGGATCGGATGTGAAAAAAAATGTCATTTTGTGTTTATGGCATCTAATTCTGTGTTTAAGTCATCTATGAAGAGTTAGAAATCATCCAAGAAAACACATCGCAGTAATCATTCTTAATTAACACAATTTTACATACTGAAAACCGATGTCACACTCAAAACATGACGAACAAAACATACTCAACTGAGTGTACATATTGATAATTTTAACGTAAGATGCACGCAATTAAAATTCATACAAAACATTGGCTAGAGTTAATCATGTTATTAGAGCTATCATTTGTTGGTTTCTTTTCCTTTTCCTCACTCTTTTTGATGAGAAAAGTGGCAAAATCCATTGGCTTAGTGGATAAACCAAATGAAAGAAAACTGCACAGTGGCGCGATCCCATTGGTGGGAGGGATAGCGATCAGCTTAACCATTAGCCAGTTCATCGTTACCCACCCAGACGTCATCCCGCATAGCCCACTCTTTTTAGCTTCTGTCATTGCGCTGATTATTATCGGGGCGCTTGATGACAAGTTCGACATTAGCTTCAAAATACGACTGGTGGTGCAAGCGATTCTCTCAATCTGCATGATGTATTTCGCCGATATTCGATTAGAAAACATTGGCAACCTATTTGGTACTGGCGACCTGCATTTAGGGTTTCTTAGCCCAGCAGTAACGATACTCGCGGTGATTGGCGCGATTAACGCGTTCAATATGGTCGATGGTATTGATGGCTTATTAGGTGGGCTTGCTATTGTGACCTTTGGCGGTATCGCCATTTTACTTCAAGTCGACAGCCAACACGGCTTAGCGTATTTGTGCGTGGTGTTCATTGTCGCAACCGTTCCTTATATCATGATGAATCTTGGTATTCTTGGGCGAGAGCGTAAAGTCTTTATGGGCGATGCTGGCAGCATGATGATTGGCTTTACCGTGATTTGGTTACTGTTAGGTGCCAGCCAAGACCCATTAGAAACCATGATGCGACCGATTACGGCATTGTGGCTAATTGCGGTGCCGCTGATGGATATGGCCGCAATCATGTTCAGACGTGTACGCCGCGGTGATTCTCCATTCAAACCCGACAGAGAGCATTTACACCACATTTTCCAGCGCCTTGGTTTTACGTCACGACAAACTCTGGCCATCATTTGTTTGATCGCAAGTAGCTTTGCAGGGTTCGGTATCTACGGAGAGTTCCTAGAGATTGCTGAATCGACCATGTTCATCCTGTTTATGATGTGTTTTGCTTCATACACTGTAGCCATGAGCTATGTTTGGCGTATCACAAGCTGGATTAGAAGTTGGCGTAACCTCCCTGAGAAAGTGTATTAATTCTCACTAGAAAGCTAATTTTCGATGTGAAATTTCGTTAGCGTAACAAAAGATTTATCGTGAACAGCAGAAACAAAAATGGCCAAATTCAGAATATGAACTTGGCCATTTTTATGTCTAAAGTATCAATGTTGTAAATCCAACAACTACACCTTTTCAGTTGCAGTTTGATCTATTTCAGCTTTGTTGCCTTTCAAGTAAACATTCTTATAACAGTAGTTTGTCGCTTCGATATAACCATCGACGCTTCCACAGTCAAAACGCTTACCTTTAAACTTATACGCAATCACACAACCCTTTTGGGCTTGCTCTAACAACGCATCCGTAATTTGGATTTCGCCGCCTTTACCCGGTTGAGTGTCTTCCAAAATATCGAAGATGTCTGGGGTTAAGATGTAGCGACCAATGATCGCGAGGTTACTTGGCGCTGTACCTTGCTCAGGCTTTTCAACCATATCGGTAATGCGAATCAGATCATCACTTAAGTGCTCACCGGCAATCACACCGTACTTGTGGGTTTCCGATTCTGGTACTTCTTCCACCGCAACAATAGAGCAGCGGAACTGACGGTACAGCGCGACCATTTGTGCTAGCACGCCTTGGTCATCATTAATGCAAAGGTCATCAGCCAGAACAACCGCAAATGGGTTATCACCCACTAACTCTTTACCGGTTAATATTGCGTGCCCTAGCCCTTTCATTTCACGTTGGCGAATAAACGTATACTGAGCTGAATCAATCAAAGAGCGAATATCATCGAGTAAAGGCTCTTTATTGGTGCCTTGGATTTGGTGCTCAAGCTCATAATTCTTATCAAAGTGATCCATTAATGAGCTTTTGCCACGGCCAGTAACAACGGCCATGCTGGTCATGCCCGCTTGGATCGCCTCGTCAACGCCATATTCAATAAGCGGCTTGTTAACGATGGGCATCATTTCTTTTGGCATGGATTTAGTCGCAGGTAAAAAGCGCGTGCCATAACCGGCTGCGGGGAATAAGCAGTGTTTGATCATTATTTAAATTCTTATGTGTTATTAACTGACGTATATATAAAAATATTGCGGATGAGATTGAGGTGCTCACCCAAAGAAAAATGCCTCAAACCAGTATGGTATGAGGCATTTTAGGTATTAGAGAGTGTTATTAATAAACAGGGGATTACTTAACAAACCGAGTCGTTTTCTATATGGGGACTTTAAAACACCCTATTGGAACTCTACTTGTTGTAGAACTCGCGGTACCACTGAATAAACTCAGCAACACCTTCTTTAACGGTAACTTTTGGCGTGTAACCCGTTGCTGCAAACAAGTCTTGTGTGTCTGCATAAGTTTGGTATACATCACCAGGCTGCATCTCACGAAAGTTTTTCTTCGCTTCAATGCCTAGTTCGTCTTCAATCGCCTTTACAAAATCCATCAAGCTGATTGGCGAACCGTGGCCAATATTATAAACGGCATAAGGCGCAGAACTGGTCGCAGGGGAACCAGTTTCTACCGTCCAATCATTATCACGTGTTGGTACCACATCAGCGATGCGCACCACACCTTCAACAATATCGTTTACGTGAGTGAAATCACGCCACATATCGCCATTATTGTTGATATCAATGATGTCGCCATCCAGAATCTTCTTCGTGAAGATAAACGGTGCCATATCTGGACGGCCCCACGAACCATACACGGTAAAGAAGCGCAGACCTGTAGTTGGAATGTCGTATAAGTGCGAATAGCTGTGCGCCATCAGTTCATTCGACTTCTTGGTCGCGGCATACAATGAAACGGGGTGCTCCACCGAATCGGACGTTGCAAACGGTGTTTTAGCATTCAACCCATAAACAGAACTAGAAGAGGCATACACCAAGTGCTTCACTTTATTGTGACGACAACCTTCAAGAATGTTTAAGTGACCAACAAGGTTGGAATCAGCGTAGGCATGTGGGTTTTCAATGGAATAGCGAACACCCGCTTGTGCGGCCAAGTGAATCACTTGATCAAATTGCTCAGCTTCAAACAAGCTAGCTACGCCATCACGATCGGCGATATCCAAATGAACCAATTTGAAGTCGTCATGCTGGATGCGATTCAAGCGTGCTTCTTTCAAAGCGACATCGTAGTAATCATTTAAGTTATCGACACCGACAACATGATGGCCTTTCGTGGTTAGCTGTTCCACTACCGCGCTGCCGATGAAACCCGCCGCCCCCGTTACCAAATACTTCATTCTTTAATCCCTTAATCTGAACCGAATAGATCGCGCGTGTACACTTTGTCTTTTACATCCGCCAACTCTTGAGCCATGCGGTTTGAGACAATCACATCACAGCCTGACTTAAATTGTTCGAAATCCGTTAATACTAATGAGTGGAAGAACTCTTTCTCTTTCAGCTCTGGTTCAAACACCACCACTTCAATGCCTTTAGCTTTAAGGCGTTTCATAATGCCTTGAATACTCGAAGCACGGAAATTGTCTGAGCCAGACTTCATCACTAATCGGTAAATACCGACGCGTCTTGGGTTTCTTTTAATAATCGAGTCGGCAATAAAATCTTTACGTGTGGTGTTCGAGTCGACAATGGCACCGATAATATTATTTGGCACATCCGAGTAGTTAGCACGCAGTTGCTTGGTATCTTTTGGTAAGCAGTAACCACCGTAACCGAATGAAGGGTTGTTGTAGTGCGAGCCAATGCGAGGGTCTAAACTTACCCCATCGATAATTTGACGCGTATCTAACCCGTGCGACTCAGCATAGGTGTCTAGCTCATTAAAGTAAGCAACACGAAGCGCCAAGTAAGTGTTAGAGAACAGCTTTACCGCTTCGGCTTCGGTTGAATCGGTATAGAGGATTTCAACGTCTTTTTTAACCGCGCCTTCTAACAACAAGTTCGCAAATACTGTCGCGCGCTCAGAGCGTTCACCCACCACAATACGTGATGGATGCAAGTTGTCGTATAAAGCTTTACCTTCACGTAAAAACTCAGGAGAAAACATCAGGTTTTCACATTCAAGTTCCTCTTTGATGCGCGCGGTGTAACCTACAGGCACGGTAGATTTGATCACCATCACTGCATTGGGGTTAATCGCCATCACGTCTTTAATCACCGCTTCAACGGAAGAGGTATTAAAGTAGTTTGTTTCTACGTCATAATCAGTAGGGGTAGCAATAACCACATAATCGGTATTGGAATAAGCCAATTCTTTATCGAGTGTCGCGGTGAAATTTAATGACTTGTTTGCCAAGAAATCTTCAATTTCAGCATCAACAATTGGAGATAATTTATCGTTCAGTAATTTTACTTTCTCTTCGATAATATCGACCGCGATAACGTCATGATGCTGTGACAACAGCATCGCATTTGATAAGCCTACGTAGCCTGTACCGGCAATTGCAATTTTCATTTTAACCAACTTGTTGTTTTTAATACCCAAGGCTGACACCTCAGTACATAATTATTATCAGAAATTAATTCAGCGCGGATTTAACTGCTTCTAGATACTTATTGATGACAATCCTTTCATCAAATTCCTTCTCGACTTTAGTTCGGCTTTCTAAGCCCATCTGTAGACGCTGTTCATGAGATTGGTTAATCATCAATTCAAGTTTATCAATAAGGCTTGATGTACTGCGAGGTTCGCACAAATAACCATTAATGCCGTCATCAACTGTCTCTCGACAACCTACGTTATCGGTAGTCACTATAGGCTTACCCATTGCACACGCTTCGAGTAAAGATTTTGGCACGCCTTCTCGATAAAACGAAGGTAATACCATGCAATCTACTTTAGCGATTTCTTTCTCAACCGAATCAGACGTTCCCAAGTAATTGACAATACCTTCGTCGACCCAAGATTGCATATCTTTTTTCGACACTGCAGACGGGTTATTGACATCAAGGAAACCGAGAAGGCGAAACTCAACCGCATCACCATACTTTGCTTTTAGATCACGAGCTGCTTCAACATAGTGACCGATACCTTTATCGTAAAGCATTCGAGCTATCAACAGAAAGCGCACGACCCCATCGTCTTTACTTGGTGAAACTGAAAAGCGGGATAAATCAGCACCAGAACCGGGCACTCGGCCGGTAATATCTAGAGGCGCAAGTCTATGCTTCGCAAACAGTGCTCTATCATCTTCGTTTTGAAAAAAGATGGTATGCGCTTTGGGTTGGCTGATTTTATAAAGAAAACGAGCTAACTTTGCCGTTAGGTTTTCATTGATAAACACCATACCAAGCCCGGCAATATTATTGATAGACTTAGCACCAAATAGGCTGGCCGCTAATGTACTGTATATATTATTCTTGGGAGTGAAGTTTAAAACAGCAGTTGGTCGAGTTTCTCGATACAATTTCACAAAGCTAAAAAAAGTGCCCATGTCTTTAATAGGATTTGTACCACCTTGATCAATTTCTATATGGTGATACTCAACGCCAAGATCTTGAAGTTTCGCCGAATAGTCATCTTCTGGAGCGATAGCGACCACTCGATAGCCAGCATCAATCAGCGCCAACATTGTATTTTTCCGGAAATTATACAAATACCAGCTAGTATTTGATGTAATAATTATCTTTTTCACAATTCTTCAGTCTCTAGGTTAATTGAAATAATCAATTTAAAATAATACTGGGCAGAAGAAGTATAAGTTTATCTTCCAACATGACATCTTGGCTATTTATAGATATAGCTGTTTAACCCAAAAAAGTTCCTCTTCATATACCATCATGAGATAGAAAAGTATATTAGAGAATAAAACTAGAGACACATAACATCAACTCCTATTTTTTTCACTTTTTATTTTATCGATAAAATAGGAATTAAAAGAGCAAGAAAATAGTTCGTACTTATCACTATTAATCAATTTCCCGATTTTTTCACGTTCCACGTCATTACTAATAAAGTAAATGAATTCATTACAATCATCAAGTAAGTTTTTATCCAAGTGAAATGAATTATGCCTATCTTTAGTATAATTTTTTGTTTCTCCAACAGGTGTGATTACTGGGAGTAAGCCATTTATAATAGACTGATAAACAGAAATGGCCATACCCTCATAAGTACTAGTTTGTAAATAGTAATTATATTTCCTTAAGGTGTCTTCGACTTCAAAAGGATTAACAGACTCATAAAAACTAACATATTGCTCAATTCCTAGATAACGCGCTTCATCAATCAAGTTTTCTAGTTCGCCGTCATCTCGACCGAACAAATCAAATGTGGCTAAAACACCCCGTTCTCTTAACTTAGAAATAAATTCCAATGCCAATTTCAGATTTTTTTGCGTACAATACCTACCTACATAAACAAAAGTAAATTCGTTAGCGCTAAACTCTCTTTTCCCCTTAGAAAATGAGATACACATCGGAAGCACGTTTCCTCTCACCCCTTTACGAATAGTCAAGTTCTCCTTAGCCCAACAAAGAGAAATATCAGAATCACAAAACAAATCATTTGCGAATCTAACGGACAGTTTAGTTACGATTTTATCTACACTGTGTGCAAATCTAGTATTATGGACGAAGTGAATTCTTTCAACACTCCAATTTAATATCTTGTAAAAAATAGAGACTATATGCGACCGCCAAAGTGATGAAACGATGATATCCGGTGATTCTCTCTTTATGGCTTTGTATGAATCAAAAAAACCATTGCATACAACCAATTTTCCATTTGATGCATTTTCAATACTATCAACTAACTGTTGTTCTCCTCCTCTTACAGCCAACAGTGTATATTCAAAGCCATTTACATTCTGTAACAAATTAATTGCGCCGACTTCTACGCCCCCAACTTCCATCCTATTTATAATGTGTAAAACTTTCATCAATCAAACCAGTAATATATTAAAGAGTCGAAACGATAATATGGAATATAACTAGAATATAAACACCATATAGTAAAGGCAGTAAATGATGCAGAAAAACAGACTAAATCACCATATGTGTGTAAAGCCTTGTAATTAATATTATAATTATTTTTCTTAATCCACATCCAGTATAATGTGCTAGCTAGGATGATAAAATAACTTATCCTATCAGCCATTGTAGTAGAAACTAAAGATATGATTATCATCGCTGGAACTGATATATATATAAAAATATTCATTCGTTTATAATTATATAATCTTGGCATCAATAAATTATGCACAAGAAGAAAGAAGCATGGTACTAAAATATAACCAACTCGTAAGTATATTCCAGCATTATCCATATCAGTAGAAAGATATTGTTGAAACTCAACAAAGGTTGCAAGTGCTAACCCAACAATGAAAGTCACAGACAGGGGAATAAGGAAAACCTTTCGAATCTCCGAGAAATAAAGAACTAAAAAAAGCAAACTAGAATAATGAAAACTACTAGCCAAAAGAATAAAAAAAACAAACTTATTTTTATTTCCGTTCAATAAATAGGAAAAAGCATAAATAAAAATACTTAGTGCTACTCCTTGTCTAGTGTAATTAACTCCAGACATAACCAAGTGATAGGGCGCAACAATAGCAAAGAAATAAAATGGGTTAACTCCTATAAGTGACGGAGCGTTTATGGTGAAGTAAATAAATAAAACAGTACAAAGAAAAATGACAAGTGGCATGCCAATATCAGATTGGTACGCTAGAACATTAATGTACTTATAACCGATTTCAATCGTATCAATACGAAAAGGGAATTCCGTCAAGCGTTCATAAACTTTAAAATAATTTGACCAATCAACACCCACTCTGTAACGGAAACCGAAAACTGCGACGAAAAAAACAGAGAATGATATAATAAGAAATTTTCGATATTCTACAGATCGTTCATAAATAATACCGAATATTATTGCTAGAATTATAATGAAAAAATATATTGTCATTTTAAAAATTCTACTGATTTATACAAAAAATATGGGGGTATATATTTAAAAACTGACAACAATCTGAATTTATTTAACCCTTTTAGATGCTTCCAGAATAAATCAAAAATCTCATCGACTTGACCGCCTTTAGATAACAGATCCTTCTTTAATACCATTTTGAAGAAATTAAACATCGCTGCATTATCAAATTCTTGACTCCATTTATTCAAAAAATATTTTGTCGCGGACAAGTTATTTTTAGCACTCATCCTATTATCTAGATCTATATAAATGTTAACATTTGGAATAGCTATATGTTCTATTCTGATTTTTTTGTCATTTAAACTGAATAACAAGTCCCAATCTTGATGCTTGGATAATATACTATCAAAGCTAACGGTTTCTAAAACCTTACTTTTAACAGACACCGTGCTTGTTCTAAAATCACCGTGTTCGTTAAACAAAAAAGAGCTAACTGTTTGGCTGAAGTTTATATTAATACCACCTCGAATGGAGCTACTATTGGAATCTATTGTATTAAATGCCGTGTATATAGCATCGATGTGTTCATCCGATTCGTATGTCTTTAATATCACTTCTGCATGTTTGGGTAGCCATTGATCATCGGAGTCTATAAAAAAAATGATATCAGATTTAGCACGCGACCAACCGATATTTCTTGAATCTGCGGCATTGGACTTTATCTCTTTACTTATAACTTCAATGTGGAGAATCTCAGAGTAACGATCACTAATAAAAATCAGATCATCAAGATCATCTGATTTATCATCAACTATAATTATCTCTGAGGGTAATACACTCTGACTCAATATCGAATCTAGAGTTCTTTTAATATGTCCTGTACTTTGAAAACATGGTATAACTACACTGTAACCAATCATTGCTAATAAATTCCTTTACTACTTACTAACCAAATTATTCAAACTTAATATTTCAGTTACCTGTTCTAAACTTTAAAAAAATACTAAAAATTCATCGCACACATCCTTAATACCCGCTTTAAGTGTCATTTCACTCTTACAGCATGTTTGATCACGTCTGCCTGGCCCTTTTAAAGTTTTCTGTAAACCCCTCTACTCGTTTTTGGCTGGTATCTTCACTAAAAATCGTATCTAACAAGCAGTGCATCTGTTCAAGCAAACAGAATCTAACATTTCTTTAGCAGTTAATTTCTCTGAGCTTATATACTATCTAACCGTAAATCCTGACTCTTTCGCGAACTCTTCTTTTTATAGTAAAGAAACAGCGATACCCATCGTTTCTCTCTGAGCATTCAAGTTCTACATTAGATATTTTAGCCCAAATCTAAAAAAAACGTCAAAACGCCTCATTTTTAATAAAACACCAGATGGAGATACTTAGATTTACAGATCAGTTTTATGAAGTAATTTATGTCTAAATTGGTAGAGATTCTTAGTTCTAAGCCTTACTTTGTTGTAATTATACGTATTAACTCTTTAGTTTTAAATTTTATATTTTCTCTAGACCAATGTTTACGAAGCACCTGCCGGTTAACTGCTAGATCTTTATCAGTTATTTCATAGTGTAGTAAATTAGGGTTTAGTTCTAAGTCTTCGATACTAAATATTACAGCCCCTTCATCTTTAAAAAAATCATAAACCGGATTTTTTTTCCTCAGAAACACTTTGGCCCCTAAATACAACATAATAATAATATTGCCTAACGCCTGTTGCCGTGTATGATTCATTATTACAACCGAGCAAGACGCTAAAATATTTATATAATCTTCAATAGGCATAAAATCCGTTAGAGAGTTAAATCTATCAGTGAATAGCTTTTCACCAATTGCACTAATCGAATTTCTATAATGTAAATCACCATAACTTAATGGACATACCAGATCTCTGTTTTTTATATCTAGTGTAGTTAACAAGTCAAAGGCTTCTAAATGATTATTAGTAAATGATGCACTGTTTCCAATCAATATGTTATTACCAAACACTTTCCGATCTTTAAAACCTCTCAGAAGATCGTCTTCTAATGTTCCATAATTCCAATCTATAAAACCTGGTGCAAATTTAGAGACAGATTGCTTAACTAGTTGATACTCTGAATTTAATACGGGGGAAAAATAATCCATTTTATTAACCGTATTAATTTTTGAAGTAACACCTTTAAATATATTATTAGTCACTTTCAATAAAGGTACTTTTTTCAACTTATTCTTTAAAAAACCAATTTTGTTTAATGACCATTTAAGCTTCCGTGTTTGATTAAGAAGTAATTCATCTGAATCAGAATAAATCAAGTCATAATAGTCATAACCAAAACCAATCCATAGCGTTTTTATACCTGCAGGTACCTTAACATTGTGGTGGGCTAATGAATGAAATACAACAGCTATGACACCCTTAAAGTATATATTAAAATCTTTACGTTCTAACTCTTCTGGACTTAATCTGATGAATTCAGATTTCTTTATATAACGCAATTCCTCTGATTTTGTTATAACTACTAATTTATTACCCCCTGGATTAACTTCCTCAAAAAGCCTGAAAGCAATGTCAATAAATTTCTCATCTGGTGCAATATGTAATATCACTCTTTTCCTCAATATAAATATTATTACTTGACTATCAATACACCTTAATCAAGATGAAACCAATAATTTAACGTATAGAAATCATTCTGTATTAATGTTTGTGTAAATTACTCTGATAAACAGAGTCTCTCACATATCGTGATAGAAACTCTGTGAGATTATATTTTTTGTAGCGAAAATAATTTTCGGAGAAAGATAAACCTTTAATAGTTAACAAATTCCACTAATTCTTATTGAACAATATAAATATAGCCTGAGAAAACAATCAATGATTAACCTGAAGTACTCGTATCAGAGGTCACCAATTAATAATGGCACCAGCCCATGAATACCCAACTCCGAAACCACATAAAAGTACTTTTTCCCCCTTATGTAACAAACCTTCATCAGCGGCTTTTTCTAAACCAAGTGGAATTGTTGAAGAAACAGTGTTTCCATAATCTTCATATGATAAAAGAAACTGCTCTGTCGTGAACTTAGACTTTCTTCTTAGCTTATCAAGCATAAATTTATTTGCTTGATGGAAAATGACTTTATCAATATTTTCTCGTTCGAGATTGGCCTTAGTTAAAATTTCATTTATCACTTGAGGTATTGACTTTAGTGTAAATATAAGAATTTCAGCACCATTCATATAGAGGTTGCAAGGAGCTCGGTGATTAGCACTAGTATCAATAGACTCTAAATATGAAAGCTCTGTAATTGGTGTTTTAGATCCACCGTGTGGGACTATTAAATTAGAAGCACCGCTACCGTCAGAACCAAAAACAAATGAACCAATATTCTCAGACGTACTATAATTGCCTTCAATGAGTGTTGCTGTAGCAGCATCTCCAAAAAGAGTTCTTACACTTTTATCTTTCTTGTTGATGTAGCGAGAATATATTTCAGAGGTTAAAAGCAAAACTTTATTAGATTGCCCGCTTTCAATGAGCCCTTTGGCAAGGCTTAATCCATAAACATAACCAGAGCAACCAAGGTTAAAGTCTAATGCACCGGCTGTAACTGGAATGCCTAACTCATGTTGTATAATGCATGCTGTAGTAGGTAATTGGTAATCAGGGCTTTGAGTACATAAAAGTATATAATCTATTTCTTCAGCTACAATATTTAGCCTATTAAATAGTGCATTGGCAGCTTTCACTGCCATTCCAGAGCAGGTTTCACTATCATCAGCTATTGGTCTATTCTTAATACCTGTTTTTTCGAAAATCTTATCAACACTCCACTCAGGAAACTCTAAAGCAAGATCTTCATTTGTTAATTTATTCTCTGGGATATAAGAAGCAACACCTACAATTTTAGCTCTATTGTGCACTATAGCCTCCATCAACATACAATGTTGTGCCTGTTACCCACCTAGCTAGATCGCTAGCAAGAAATAATGCAGCATTGGCAACATCTTCGGGTGTCCCTAGGCCTAAGGGGTGTTTATCATCAATACGCTTTTTTTGGTCTTCAGTCAGTGTCTTAGAGAATTCAATCGCCATTTCTGTTTCTACATGCCCTGGTGCAATACAATTAACTCGGATATTATTTCTCGCTAATTCTGCAGCAACTGAATTACTTAAGCCTTGTAGTGCTGCCTTAGAGGCAGAGTAAGTTGAGATCGCTGGCTCACCACAAACTGCCGCTACAGAACTTAAGTAAATTAGTGAACTGCCATTTTTGTTAAATCTCGATTTTTTCCGATAAGATTTTGCTATAAACTGTGCTGACTTTACATTTGTGTTAAAAACTTCATCAAAATCAGTTTCCTTAATCGCTTGTAGTGGTAATGTTTTTTGTATACCTGCACAATGCACAACAGCATCGATCTCACCAACAATCCCACAAGTTTCTTTAAACAAGTTTTCTACCGCAGAAGGTTCGGCAATATCACACTCTATCGCAAGATTATTATCCCCAAGAAGTGTATCAATAGTTTGAGCTAATCGGCTTGTATTTCTACCTACAGCAATAATACGAGCACCTTGTATACTAAACACTTGAGCAATAGTCCTACCAATACCCGAAGAAGCACCAGTGATGAGTACCGTTTTGTTTTTTAATATATTATTCGCCATTAACTAGCTCTCTAATTGGTAAAATTAAAGTTTGAGATAAATCGCAGAAAACAGCACCCCATGATAAACCAACGCCAAACCCAACAAATAAGGTTTTTACATATGATTCACTCGATGTAGAACAAAGAGTAACGGGTATTGAAGCACTACTCGTATTACCATATTGGTCAATGCTGATAGGCATCTGTTCCGCTGTGAATTTTGATTTTTTTGATAGATGCTTAAGCATAAAATGATTTGCTTGATGATAAACACAAATATCAACATCTTCAGGTTTTACAGATAATTCTTTTAAAAAGTTATTCACTAATTTAGGCACTCTTTTTAAGGTGAATGCAAACACCTCACCACCGTCCATTTCTAAATGCGAGTAATGTTTTCCTCTCATGTCATTACTATCAGATTCGATCGGTGTTTTAGCAATAATATGTTGAAATCCTGACCCATCACTACCCAAATCAAAATGTAATTGCTCACCGATTTTTTTCTGTAAAAGTGTCGCGGTCCCTGCATCACCAAATAACAGTTCCGTACTTCGATCTCCTGATTGTACAATTTTACTAATAGTGTCACCGACCAACAAAAGTACATTATTGATACCAGAGTTAATCAAGCTAGAGGCAACTTGTAAGCCATAAACATAACCAGAACAACCTAAATTAATATCAAATGATATAGTATTATTTGGTAATCCGAGTTTATGCTGTAAAATACAAGCAGTTGCAGGTAGTTGATAATCAGATGTTTGAGATACAAAAATCAATGCTTGAATATTATTTACAGATAGGCCCGTATTACCTAAGAGGTTAATTGCAGCATCTAGACATAAATCTGAACTAGTTATACCATCATCTGCAATATACCTTTGCTTAACACCAACACTTGAAATAAGCTTACTTGTTTCTTTCTCACCATAAATGGCTGAAAGATCGCTATTGTTTATTTTCTTAGGTGGTACTGTAGCAGCCACCCCAGCAATTGATACATCATTAATGGTGAGCATGAAAAAACCTAGTATTACTTAATTAATTGGATTAAATCAGAAACGCTTTTAACTGAATTAACTTCTGATGGTGATAATACTTGTTCAAATTCAGAATCGATTTCCGAAATAAATGATACTACAGCTAAAGAATCCCAATTATCTTCATCAAGCTCCATTGATAATGATAACTCATCTAACTCCACTTCAATAATTTCTGCAATTATTTCTAATATTTTTTTTTCTTTACTCATACTATATACCTCTATTTTATTTTTTTTGCCGGGTTACCAAATACAGTAACACCTTGCTTTACTTTACTGATAACAACACTACCAGCACCTATTATAGCACTATCACCAACTTTAGTATTTGGAATAACTAAAGCATGTGACCCCATAAAAGCTTTTTTACCTAACGAAACAAAACCAGTTACATCACAGTGACCACTTAGAGTACTAAAATCACCAATAGAAGCATCATGACCAATTGACGAATGTGCATTAATAGTTACACATTTACCAATGATAATATCAGTAGTTAACGTAGCATTAGGACAAATAACAGTACCTTGGCCTAAAGTTACTCTTGTTCCTACTGTCGCTGTTGGGTGGATGTAGCTAAGAAATTCGATGCCTTTTTTTTCATAAAAACTATAAATAATATCTTTTAAACAAGGGTCACTTACAGCCATAATTAGCTTCGAATCATAAGGTAAGTTTTCATTTAATAACGGCCCTACAATACCTTGACTATAATTAAAATCGTTCAAATCACCATCAAAGTCAGTCAAAAAGCCAGCAAACTCATATCCACCATATTTAAGATCTGTGGATTCTAAATAACTATATACTTCTCTTGCAAATCCGCCAGCACCGATTAAAAATAATTTCATAAAATAGCCTTTTGGATACTTGCTGTCACTTGTTTTACATCATTTAAACTAAGATGAGCATGCATAGGTAAGCACAATATACACTCAGACTTATTAAGACTAATTTGAGTCCCAAAGCTATGACAATCAACAAAAACCCTGTCTAAAGACGGTGTAAAATAGTGTCTACTTTGAATATTATCATCATTGAGTTTTTTTGTGACAATGTCTAAATGCTGTCTATTTTTTAGCAAAATAGGCATGTAGGCACCATTAGCATTTGATGCGGGGTGCCATGTAGGAAGTTCCACTATGTTTTTTAGGCCTTGTCGGTAAGCGTGGAACAACTCTGCACGGTGGTCGAGTATGTTGTCAATTTCATCTAAATTAACTAAACCTACTGCTGCTTGATATTCATTCATTTTAGCGTTGATGCCAATATTCCGTATTCCTTCTCCTGTTCGAATACCAAAGTTTATGATCTCTTCAGCTTTTTCATAATTGGCACGATCTTTAAATACGATTGCACCACCTTCTACAGTATGAAAAATTTTAGTTGCATGAAAACTTAAAGTGCTAGCATCGCCGTAGTTCAATACCGATTGACCATTGACATTAACACCAAATGCATGCGCTGCATCATAGATAATTTGAAAATTATTCTTCTCACTTAATTCATCTATAGCGTCTACATCACATGGATTTCCATAAACGTGGGTTGCAAGCAAGGTGTCTGCTTTACAGCCTTTACGATAAGCAGATTCCACTGCGCCTGGGCTAAGGTTTAGGCTCTGTGAATCGATATCAACAAAGGCTACTTCATCTTGTTGCCACTTAAATGCACTTACAGTTGCAACAAAGCTAAAAGGTGTAGCAATGATGGACTTACTGCCAATTGCCCTACCGGCTACTTGTAGTGCAGATGTACCATTATTCATTAACAGAAGGTTTTGCACACCTAAATAGTCTTCTAATCTTTCAGTTAACTCTTTATGCATCGGCCCAAAATTGGTAAACCAACCACTATTATTTACTTGTTCTAATAATTTATAGAGCTTTTTCAAGTTAGGTTTAACAGGGCTATTTAAAGCGATCATAAACTATGACTCCAATAAAAATTTTAAGCCTTAAGCTCTTAATGTATTTTTCAACATGACTACTAACGGACGTTGTAACAGCAACATCAATGCTAGATAGCTAGTTAATGCTACAGCAAGCATGCTGATGATCTGGAATATATTATTATTAATATTAATCCCTAAAAAATACCCCACGGTAGCAGAGACTGCAGCAATTGTACCAATAGGAAGTAGTGCGATTAACTGTTTAGCTACCGTTAAACTAGATAATTTACCTGTATAATAAGTATTAATTAGCAATGCCAGAAATGAAGTAATTACCATTCCAATACACATTGCCTTGATACTGATAGGTACAGTGATAAACAACATGATAGTTAGATTGATTTTTTTAATTATCTCTAATTTTAAAAAAAGATCTGATCGTCCTTTCACTTGCAACATATTTAGATTGATTGCATGGATAGGGTACAGCGCAAATGCAATACTAATAATGCTAATGTACTCAGCACTTCCTTTCCACTCTTGCCCTAAAAGGACATCTATTAATGGAACTGCAATGATGCTAATTCCAAGCATGACCGGAAAAATAATAAATGCTGCAAACTGTAATGTTACGAGATAAGATTTATCTAGCCTCTTTGTATCATTCTGCATATTACTTAATAGCGGATAAGTGACTTTTTGAATGATTCCAGTCAGTGTCATTGCAGGGAGGCTTGATAGTTTATCAGCTTGGTTGAATAGCCCTAGTTGTGTCGCACTAAATTGCTTACCGATAATTAAGCCGTAAATATTTTTGTATATCGTATCCAGTAGTCCAGACAAAAGTAGTTTAGAACCAAATCCAAACAATTCCTGAAAAGAAGCCTTTGAAAACGTATTCTTTGGCCACCATGGAACAGATAAATTAAGCATTAAAACGTTAACGAGTGCTAAGGTTAATTGATGTACTACTAATGCCCATACGCCATAACCATTAAACGCTAGCCATAACGCTAACGATCCACTTATCACAAGAGAAAATAAGTTGCATTTAGCTTGCGTCTTAAAATCTAAGTTAACACTTAATTTTACTCTTGAGATTATCGAAAAAGTATTGATAACAATTACCAATGCAATAACTTTAGTTAATAGTTCTAATTGTGGCTGCTGATAAAACTCAGCAATATATGTAGCTAAGAAATACAGAATAAAATAACAGACTATCGAAACAGCTAAACTAAAATAAAAAGTAGTGGCATAATCTGTTTCACTTCTATCTAGTTTTCGAATTAAAGCCTGACTAAATCCACCGTTTACAAACACATTAGCAATAGCAGTAAATATCGTTAACATAGCCACCAGACCGAAAACACTTGGTCCAAGAATATTGCCCAAGGTTAAGTTAATAACTAAACCTATGGCTTGCGTACCTAAACTATCAAATGCACTCCAAATAAAACCACTTTTTATTTTCTTTTTGTCGTGCATCAGTTCTTCATACTAATTAATTGGCTTAAATATTTACCATATTCATTCTTCAGCATTGGTTTAGCAATAGCTAAGATTTCATTGCTGGTTAGCCATTTATTACGCCATGCAATCTCTTCTAGACAGGCTATTTTCAAGCCTTGTATATGCTGTACTGTTTGTACAAAATTTGAGGCTTCATGCAAACTTTCGTGAGTTCCTGTATCTAACCAAGCGAAACCTCGCCCCAGTAGCTCTACGTGTAAGCTTCCTTCATCTAGATACATCTGGTTAATACTGGTGATCTCTAGCTCTCCACGATGTGAAGGTCTAACATTTTTGGCTTTTTCAACCACCGTATTATCATAAAAATAAAGACCCGTGACAGCGAAATTGGATTTTGGGCTCTCTGGTTTTTCTTCAATTGTTATCGCTCTTTGTTGTTTATCAAACTCGACAACACCAAAGCGCTCAGGATCTTTGACATGATAACCAAATACTGTTGCGCCACTTTCACGGTTATTGGCGTTCGCTAGGATTTCAGGAAAGCCCTGACCATAAAAAATATTATCACCAAGCACGAGGCAAACTGAGCTATCACCAATAAACTCCTCCCCAATCAGAAAGGCTTGTGCTAAACCATCTGGGCTCGGTTGAATTGCATATTCAAGTTTGATACCAAAATCAGAGCCATCACCTAAAATTCGCTTAAAGCCTTGCTGGTCTTCAGGGGTTGTGATGATTAATATTTCTTTAATTCCCGCTAACATTAGGGTCGATATTGGATAATAAACCATAGGTTTATCGTATAAAGGTAACAATTGTTTGGATACCCCGCGAGTTAATGGGTACAGGCGTGTACCTGAACCACCCGCTAATACAATCCCTTTCATTATATACTACCTCCCTTTGTCTCAATTTTTTCTACACCTAAACGCTCTCGCTGATAGCTACCATCTTGTACATTTTGACACCATACCAAGTTGTCTAAATACCACTGTACCGTCTTACGCAGCCCGGTTTCAAACGTTTCCTTAGGAACCCAATCCAGCTCACGCTGCATTTTTGTTGAGTCAATGGCGTAGCGGCGGTCATGACCAGGGCGGTCTAGAACATACGAAATCTGTTCTGCATATGCTGATTCTTTCGGTACTAACGCATCTAGGATGTCACAAATCATGTTCACGACTTCGAGGTTTTTTTTCTCGTTGTGGCCTCCGATATTATAGGTCTCGCCTACTTTACCTTCCGTCACGACTTTGTAGAGCGCTCTCGCATGATCTTCAACAAACAACCAGTCACGAATCTGGTCACCTTTACCGTAGATAGGAAGATCTTTACCTTCCAGTGCATTTAAGATTACTAATGGGATTAGCTTTTCAGGAAAGTGATAAGGCCCATAGTTGTTCGAACAGTTGGTTACGATAGTGGGAAGGCCATAAGTGCGTAACCATGCTCGGACAAGGTGATCACTCGATGCTTTTGACGCTGAGTATGGGCTTGATGGCTCATACGATGTTGTCTCTAAAAACATTGGCAACTTTTCCTTGTCTGAAAGCTCCACCCCCCCCCCTGCATCATCAGGATGTGGTAGATCACCGTAAACTTCATCCGTAGAAATATGATGGAAACGAAATACTTCTTTCGTATTATCATCTAAAGAATTCCAGTATTCACGGGCTGCCTCCAACAAGGTATAGGTACCGATAATATTAGTCTCAATGAATGCTGCAGGTCCTGTGATAGAACGATCAACATGTGATTCCGCCGCTAAATGCATAATTGCATCAGGTTTGTGCTGAAAAAATACACGACCAAGCTCAGAGCGATTACATATATCCACTCTTTCAAATGAATAACGTTCGCTTGAATCAACTTCAACTAGCGATTCCAAGTTACCAGCATAAGTAAGTTTATCAACGTTAACAACGCTGTCAGAAGTATTATTGATAATGTGACGAATGACTGCTGAGCCTATAAAGCCAGCACCGCCAGTGACGAGGATTTTCATAGTTTTCTCTTGTCTTATTTTCGACCAAATTCACGAGCGTGAAAATGTATTAAATTTCTCTGTTCTAGAGCTTCAAGCATGAAGAAAGGATTGAGGCATTTTTGATTAAAATCAATACATATTTTTGGGGTTATTCCTTATAAAATATAACTCTACTTACTTTGTACAAATCATCCTAACGAGTCGCAAAATTGGCCTAATATAACTTTGAGGACCAGTACTCATCGGCCTCAATGCACGCTACCGCCCTTAGGTTTCACTCCTAAAGGCAATAGGCTTAATACAGTTCAAAGTATCGGTGTATTCTAGCAAAGTAGGTGTACAGTAACCAGTTTGAAATATGCCCCATCTAATGAAGCTCTGACCACTCATTTACCACACGAAAACTTTACTTTGTAAGTATGGCTCTCTACTTTCCGCATTCAGCCAACAATATTGCAGAGTGATTATGCAATCTAGAATAATCGATATTTGTTACGAGTGACTCACTAACTCTTTAATCTTCTAGCAACTTGTTAACTCGGATCCCGTACATGCTTTATTTTTTGTCACTCGAATAAGCATAGTTGTAATAGCCGTAGCCATACGAGCTTGATGCTTTCTTCTCGATGGCGTTGAAGATAACGCCTTTCACTTCGATGCCTGATTGTTCGAAACGGTTACGAGCAACATCTATCTCTTTAATGGTGTTTTGACCGTAACGCGCGACCATTAATGTGGTGCCTGCGAAGGCGCCGACAATGCTTGGGTCGGTTACTGCCAGTACGGGTGGGGTATCGACAATCACTAGGTCATACTCTTTTGATACCCACTCCATTAGCTCTGCAAAGCGCGGGTGCATCAGCAACTCAGATGGGTTGGGTGGTACTTGACCGCGAGTAATAATATGTAGGTTTTCTACTGGGGTAGTTTTAATGGATTGAGCAAACTCTTGCTTACTGCTTAATACATCAGAAAGGCCGTTGTCCCATTTCACACCGAAGCTTTGTTGTAGGTAGCCTTTACGCATATCCGCATCAATCAATAGCACCTTTTGGCCTGTTTTTGCGGCTACTGCAGCAAAGTTGGTCGAGATGAATGACTTACCAATGCCTGGCGCAGGGCCAGAAATCATCAAGATATTGTTTTTCGCTTCTAGCATTGCAAAGTGCAAGCTGGTGCGAAGGCCACGCAGTGCTTCAACCGAAAGGTCCGCAGGGTTCGATTCAGCAAGCAGTGCTTGAACGCCTTTTGTTTGTGCTTTCTTCGATTTAAAGCGGTTGGTTAGCTCAATTTGTAAATCAGACTTTGGTACCGCTGCGTAAACCGGAAGGCCGATTTGTTCAATTTGATCTGGGCTTTCCACACCACGGTGGAATGCCGCTTTCGCTAATACAAATGCGACACTTAGCATGCCACCCAGTAGCGTTGCTAATACAACAATCAGCGGCTTCTTAGGTTTTACAGCGCGAGCATAGGCTTGAGCGTCATCTAAGATACGAACATTACCGACAGTACCGGCTTTGATGATGCTCAGCTCTTGAACCTTGTTTAATAGCTGAATGTAGATTTGTTGGTTTACTTCAACATCACGTGTCATACGCAGTACTTCACGTTGTGTTTTAGGTAGCTTTTGTACTTGCTTATTTAGGCGTTCTTTCTCGCCTAGTAATGTCTTACGTTTATCAAGCAGTGCTTTGTATGCTGGGTGATCTTTAGTGAAGCGCTGGCTGATTTCACTCTCTTTAAATGTTAGTTCATTCAATTGCGCTTCAAGCTCTACCATTACCTTCAAGGTTGATTGCGCTTCTAAACCCAAATCGATCGATTCGTTCTTTTGACGGTAATTGTTTAGTACGTCTTCATAGCCAGTTAGCTCAGATTTGATGCCCGGAAGGTGGCTCTCTAAAAACTCTAGGCTCTTTTCTGCTTCTGCTGAGTTACGCTTCACGTTTTGTAAGAAGTAAATTTGACTAATGTGGTTAAGAAGCTCAGAAATCTGCTGCTTGTTTTCACCTTCAAAGCTCAGCTTCAAAATACCGGTTTGCTTGCCTTGCTCAGAAAGAGACAAAGAAGATTTCAACCATTCGATCGCTTGTAATCGGCTACGTTGACCAATCGAGAATTCAAAACCGTTATGCGATTCAAAACCGGCCACAAACATGCTGTAGTCATCAGAAGTTGCTAGCTCACCCACTTTGCCTTGCAGGATAACGCGCTCATCGTCACGAACCAGTTGGTAAGTGCCTTGTTCGGCATCAACGATCTGAATCGTGTGAGCATATTCGCTCGCATAGCTTGGCAAGGTAAAACGGCTCACCACAATGTGGTTGATGTCACCGGTTAAACGAGCAAAGCCCTTACCTACGATTGGCGTATAGTTTGGTGATGTCACAGTAGTGAGGTTAAACTTATCGACCGTTTCACCCAAGATCATACGTGATTTGATGATCTCCACTTCTGTCGTCGCAGAAGATTCTTGAGAGAACATATCCCCCATGTCACCAACCATTGATGAGATACCGCCAGAACTCTTCTCTTCAATTTGAATCAGCGCATCGGCTTTGTATATTGGTGTTGAAAGCAGAGCAAACGCAATACCAAACACAGTAAAAGCGAATGTGGTCATTATAATCAACCATTTTGAATCTAATAATATACCGAGCAATTTTCCTAAATCTATCACATCGGGGTTATCAGATTGTGAGGCTTGAGATGGTTGAGTTGTCATCAGATTGCTACTTCCTAAACTAGTATTTTGAAGAGAAGTTAAATACGGTTGTATGATTCTGTTAATCGCTATGTGTCATAGCTTAACTGAATATTTTTCTATAGATTAACTACAGCTTTTTCGCCCAAGCTTGCGCTGCTTCGTCAATCAACTTATAAGCATATTCAAACGCTTCACGGCTTTGACGGTGCGGATCGGGAATATCTTTTTGGCCAATCCACTGACCAAACAACATGGTTTTACCACGCGCTTCAGGTGATATTTGAGTGAGTGCCTCCATATGGCCCTTCTCCATCACCAATATCAAGTCATACTGCGCACAAAGCTGTGGCGTGACTTGCTGAGACTGATGATTTTTAACATCGACCCCATTTTCAGCGGCAATTAAAATTGCAGTATCGTCTGCAGGCATACCAATTAAACGGCTTTTCTCGGCCGCAATACCGGCAGAGGCCACTTCTTTGTTGGGCAGCAAGTTTTGTAAAACTCGCTCTCCAGTCGGGGAACGACAAATATTGCCCACGCATACGACTAAAATTTTATTAAACATAATGCTCTCTAATTGTATTGGGCTCATAAGCATAAAAAATCAGGTTACACGCCAAATGCAACCTGATGATTAATATTCATTTATTACCAATTACGAACGCGCAACATACCTTCGGTTAGGTCGTTGAAGCCTGAAATGGTTGGTACAAGCTGACCAATTACACGGTTCCAACGGCTGATTGGTGCTGCCGTAACGTAAACAATGTCGTAAGGCTTTAGATCAAATTCGGTACCAATCACTAAAGCTGATGCATCTTCCATATTCAGTTGGTAGATGTCTGCCATCCGTTCTGATTTATCATCAGAAGTTCGGATCACAAACACACCCGTTGCATCTGCAGTCAGCTGGTTAATACCACCTACGTTGCTGAGTGCTTCGGTTATGCTCATCCCAACGCGATCAATCTTGAGTAGTTGAGGATCGTTCACCTCACCCATCACGAACACTTTCTGATTGTCGTTACGAGGTACGTGAACAATATCACCCGCTTGCAGTAAGCGGTTTTGGGTTAGGTCACCACGCTGCATCAAACCATAAAGCGAAAGGTTTTCTTCCACGCCATTGCGGGTTAATGAAACATTACGCCAATCGGCATCTTCAGACAAACCGCCAGAGCGGTTCACAGCATCCAGTAATGTTAATGGGATATTGGTGATTGGCTGTTGGCCAGGGTTAGACACTTCGCCAGTAATGTAGGTTTTCTTAGAACGGAAAGCCGCTACGTTCACATCGACTTGAGGGCTTTCGATGTATTTCGCCAAACGTGCTGCTATATCAGAACGAATTTCACGAACGGTTTTTCCTGCGACTTCTACGGTACCAATGTAAGGGTAGAAGATGGTGCCGTCTGCATGAACCCAGTTACCCGCTTCGGTGCTACTACGGTAAGAGCCCGCAGGAATCGTCAGTTCAGGGTGATCCCAGATTGTGATATTTAAGATATCACCGACGCCAACTTTGTATTCATACTTTGCGATGTCTACATCCAGTTCTGGGTTAGCTTGTGACACCGACAATGTACCCATTTGGTAAGTCGATACTAGCTGCGCCGTCAGCGGATACACATTCACCACTTCAGAAATATCAGACTCTTGCTGTTCCTCAGAAGGCTGAATCACATTCTTACCACCTGTAGACAGGTGAGTACCTGGAGTCGTACATCCTACAAGCAATGCAGGTATAAGCGCGAAAAGGAGACGAGTTTTATTGATCTTCATGTTAACCAAGTAATAGAAATGGAATGTGTTGTGATACCCAAAAGGACACCCAAAGGAAGTTAAGCGCGTAATTTTATCAGCTAAGCGGCTTTAAATAACGCTGACGTGGAAAAATAATAAGATCTAACTCTCATTTATCATCGAAAAATTAGGACGCTACCGCCCCTTGATAGTCCGCGACACCACACTGCGTAAGTTAATATCCCCCTTTATTGAATAACCAAATTCAGTTAGGAGTTTTGTATCCCAAAACGCAGCAAAAACGATGTTTGCATCCGGTCATTTTAATCCGTAAACATTATCCACAAATTGTGTTTATTATCAACCTAGTTGAATGGTTTTAAGTGTATTGAGAGCAGTATCGAGATGCGGGTAAGCGAGTATCGAAGAGCTAAGAGCAAGAGCAAGAGCAAGAGCAAGAGCAAAAAAAGAGCCAACACATGAGTGAACTGACCCCCAATAGTTG
>NZ_VFEB01000106.1:0-303 GCF_007858795.1 Vibrio sp. T20 | reverse complement strand
ACAATAAGCCTGCACCAATACCAAGTACCAAACTGCTCGTTGCATTAATTGCTACTGCGGTCACGACACCTGAACAGGCGATAATTGAAGCGACAGACAGGTCGAGATCACCTCACTCTAAGCAGAACAGCATCGCACATGCCACCATGCCACTCATCGAAATCGCCAGACCAAGCCCTTTCATATTGATGAAAGTCGCAAAGTAAGGCACAAATAAGGCACATAGAATAAATAGGGCAGCGAACACGATCAGCATTCCGAATCGGTCCCAAATTCCGGCCAAATTAAAGGAGCGTTTTGCGT
>NZ_VFEB01000052.1:0-332 GCF_007858795.1 Vibrio sp. T20 | reverse complement strand
TGTATCTGAGATTAGCAAGAAAACGGGTAAAAGCAGAACCTATATTACGTCTGTGGCCTACTCTGCTGGTATGGCTCATTTATTCGAACCCACCAAACTAAAGTCATCAATCAGAGCAGAAATTATCGCTCTTGCATGGAAAGGCTTTCATCGAGTTGAGATCGCCCGACGCGCATCAGTCTCGCCAGGAAGCGTAGAAATGTTGATTTCTTCAGTAAATGGGTTAGTCGAGTGGAGAAAGCAGTGTAAGCATGAATCCAAACGGCGGCGCTATAAATGCCAGATACTTAGATACCGACAGAATACCCCCTTAAAGATTCGAAAAGATATCA
>NZ_VFEB01000044.1:0-302 GCF_007858795.1 Vibrio sp. T20 | reverse complement strand
CATCCTTTTATAGCCAACGTCATCATACGAATAAAAATACACTGCTAAATCATTGTTATAATTTCACTTATCTACGTATAGCTGAAAGTAATTACTCAATTAATGGATGTGAATATGATTTTTTACCTGTTTTACTGTCGGGATTTGCGTCAATGTGGACGCGAAAGGTGGTTTGATAGGTCATCAAGATTGGTCCTAATATCGATTTTTATAACTCCGAGTAAGTGTTAGCAGCTGTTGGTGTCGACTATAAATTCTAACTACACTCAGATTCCAAACTGTGATTTTCATTATTCGCTTAG
>NZ_VFEB01000081.1:0-278 GCF_007858795.1 Vibrio sp. T20 | reverse complement strand
AGCTATCGGTACGGGTCAATCCATTCTGTTGATGGTTATCCAAAGTTGTGAAGAGGAGTCTCGTCGACTTCGTAGTAAAGATATCGTCCCATGTCGCTTGTTGTTCCTTGATGAGGCAGCACGTTTGGATGCCAAATCTATCTCAACACTGTTTGAGCTTTGTGATCGTCTAGGCATGCAACTTTTGATTGCAGCCCCAGAGAACATTAGCCCAGAAAAAGGCACAACCTATAAACTGGTACGTAAGGTTTTCAAAGATCACGAACACGTGCACGTTG
>NZ_VFEB01000230.1:0-277 GCF_007858795.1 Vibrio sp. T20 | reverse complement strand
TACATGATCAAATCAAAGAGCATTACTATACAAAATGTGAGTGACGCAAAAAGCAGCACGATAGCGATTATGTCAAAAAACGTACATTGGATCTTTCTATGTGCGCAGGGTGGATAGTTGATAATGATAGCCTGTACCCTTCTGATATGAAAAAGCGCTTATCTTTATGTGCTAAAAGGTTTAAACAAGAGGCTCCGGTTCTCAATGGATTAGTTCATGGGAATCGTGTTTTGGGTAATGCGAATGACTTGTTTAGTATGCGTGATGCGACAATAGA
>NZ_VFEB01000242.1:0-324 GCF_007858795.1 Vibrio sp. T20 | reverse complement strand
AAAACACTAGTACTACTGAGTACCAGATCGACGATAATGGTGACATTGTCGGTGTTGAGAAAAACATTGAAAACCAACGTCGCCATCGTCTAACGGCAAACGTTAACTACTCAATGGAAAACTGGCGCTTTGGTTTAGAAGGTAACTACTACAAAGCGGATGGATATGACATCTACGACAACGACGATACCAACTACGAGTTGAACGCAAGTATTCGCCACATGATGGGCCAATGGGCACCATATGTAGAGTTTGGTGATGTGAGTACTTCATCGACTAAAGCGACTCGTGAACTACGTAGCCGTGTTGGTCTAACTTACAGCT
>NZ_VFEB01000257.1:0-333 GCF_007858795.1 Vibrio sp. T20 | reverse complement strand
CTTTTAATGTATCTATTCAACAGTGATTTGTTGAAACGGAATTCGACACTAAATGTTTTTACTTCAGTCAGTTTAGCGGTATTGCTAGTAGGTTGTGGTGGTGAGTCAAACTCCGGCGGAGAGCAAGATATCGTTGTATCTCCAGTAGGATCAGCCTCTATTAGTGCGCAAGATATTCAAGATAACTCATTAGTAGATAAAAGCTTCACTATTGACCTTACAGAGCATGTTCACACATCGAATGACCAAGATTTTGTTGTCACAAATGTTCGCGCTTTGTCTGATGACACTTGCCAAGTTCAAGGTATTAGTGAAAGTAGCTTTAAGGTCTAT
>NZ_VFEB01000099.1:0-251 GCF_007858795.1 Vibrio sp. T20 | reverse complement strand
AACTCTGATAGTGCCATAATAGTCTGGATATGGCTGTCTGAATCCATTGCCGCCAGAGTAATGGAAAGGTAAACGTCTCCGTTGTCTTCTGACTCTAAATCAACACCGTGTTTAAATACCGTCACTTGCAGTGATGCTTCGTTCACGCCATCTTCAGGGCGAGCATGAGGCATCGCAATCTTTGGTGCTAGCACATAGTACGCGCCAATGTCTTTATGCTTTTGTTTAATAGCATCAACATAGTCTGCCTC
>NZ_VFEB01000224.1:0-268 GCF_007858795.1 Vibrio sp. T20 | reverse complement strand
GCCGATTGTGTTTGCACCGGAGCAGACATTTTGGCCAAGCCTTGAGAATCCTTATTTGATAGGCGCTCTTGTGACTGGCGTGTTGATATGGAAAACAGGCAATGTGCTACTAACGATCGGCGTCAGCATGGCGGTGTTTTTGTTCTACAATCTCGTCGCAGTTGATTTCCTTTTTGACTGATTGACCTTGCAACGTATGACATGGTGGCATCTAATGTACCGATTCACTGTTTGTGTTTTAAGGTTCTGGTAAGGAGTTAGTTTGGCT
>NZ_VFEB01000122.1:0-337 GCF_007858795.1 Vibrio sp. T20 | reverse complement strand
CGTAGACCCATACACTGGTTCTGTATATCTAACGTTAACCAACAACACTTCTCGTACCGATGAAACAAACGCAGCAAACCCACGTTTGAACAACAAATTTGGTCATGTGATTCGTTGGGATGAGGGTGAAGCTGCATCAGACTTTACATGGGATATTTTTGTGTTCGGTTCACCAGCCAATGGTGATGCAGACACTAACCGTTCAAGTTTGACTGACATGAACCAATTTGCGAGTCCGGACGGCTTAGCGTTTGATCCCCGTGGTATTTTGTGGATTCAAACCGATAACGGTGCTGACGAAGTGACAGGCTACACCAATGATCAAATGCTGGCAGTC
>NZ_VFEB01000141.1:0-141248 GCF_007858795.1 Vibrio sp. T20 | reverse complement strand
CTTTGTGATTTTACTTTCATTGCACTCAATGCTCTGTATTAAGTGTCTACTTTTATGGGGTCACATCAAGATGCGAAGAGCTTAAAAGCCGATACAAGGTTAGAGTAAAACGTGACATTAAAACGCTGGCCTCGTCGTCACTCTACCCTGCTTTTCGTTTACTCGTATCCCGTTACTCGAATCTGCTCTTCCCCGATCTTCGAATCTCGGTTACCCGCATCTCGCTTACTCTTCTCTTTCTACTTAGAGTTCAACGCTCTTACACCGTCTTCTAATAATGTCAGTTGCTCAAAGCCTTGCGCGGTCGCAATTGGTTTAACGGTCGCGATCATCTGCAGCATTCCTTGATGAACGACTTGCTCAGTAATTTGAGCTTTTGGAGACATCGCAGACTGATAAGCTAACCAGCCCGATGCGATCAAGTGCAGCGACGTTACCATCGACTTCATCTCTGAGTCTGTCGCTTTAAGCAAGTTCAACTCCACAAAGGCCCTCATGATATCGACAAGGTTGGTTTGCAATCTTTCTTGCACGGCCATGTAATCAAGGTGGAGTTTTTCATCACGTGACAATATTTCAGGCAGATTCGCATAGAAGAATCGGTACTTCCACATCAGTGTGAAGATAGAATCTAAGTAGGTCTTTAGTAGCGTCAGGCTTTCTTGTTGGCCTTGAATCGGCGTGAACCTTTCAAGCAACTCTGTTGAATAGAGAGTAAAGATATCACGGACAATTTCTTGTTTGTTACGGAAGTGATAGTAGAGGTTACCAGGGCTAATCTCGATATGTTCAGCAATATGATTGGTCGTAATACTGCGCTCGCCGTGCTCATTAAAAAGCTCTAGAGCAGCGTAAACAATCTTGTCACGTGTTTTCATTAGTTATTAGTACCCCTATCCGTTTAGGGGGTCAGTATATCGCCACTAAACGGATAGATCGAGCTGTTAACATCTGGTCTAATTAGCAGTAGCTAAAATAGAGCCAAATTAATCGCTACTGTACTCAATCACTGCCAAAGAGGTCTCGTGTATAAACCTTATCTGCAACGTCTGCGATCTCTTCTACCATTCTGTTAGATACAATCACATCCGATACAGCTTTGAACTCTTCTAAGTCAGAATAAACCTTCGAGTTAAAGAAATGCTCTTCTTCCAACACGGGTTCGAACACCACCACTTCGATACCTTTAGCTTTCAAGCGCTTCATAATTCCTTGAATCGACGACGCGCGGAAGTTGTCTGAGCCGGCCTTCATGATCAAACGATAAATACCAACAATTTTAGGCGAACGCTTAATAATTGAATCCGCAATAAAATCTTTTCGGGTGCGGTTAGCATCAACGATGGCACCAACAATGTTGTTTGGTACATCTTGATAGTTAGCCAATAGCTGCTTGGTGTCCTTAGGTAAGCAGTAACCACCGTAACCAAATGAAGGGTTGTTGTAGTGATTACCAATACGCGGATCTAAACCCACACCTTCGATGATCTGACGTGAGTCCAAACCATGAGCTTCTGCGTAAGAGTCAAGTTCATTGAAGTAAGAAACTCGCATCGCTAGGTAGGTATTTGAGAATAGCTTTACCGCTTCCGCTTCCGTGGAGTTAGTAAATAATACGTCGATATTCTCTTTTTCTGCGCCTTCAACAAGAAGATTAGCAAACACTTTAGCGCGTTCAGAACACTCACCAACGATAATACGTGATGGGTGGAGGTTATCGTACAGAGCCTTACCTTCACGTAAAAACTCTGGTGAGAACATAACGTTTTCGCAACCTAGAGACTCTCTTATCTGTGCGGTGTAACCTACAGGAACCGTTGACTTGATGACCATTACAGCATCTGGGTTCATTTTCATAACATCTTTGATAACAGATTCAACGGAGGAGGTGTTGAAATAGTTAGTTTTAGGATCATAATCAGTAGGTGTTGCGATGATAACGAACTCGGCATCTTTGTATGCTGCTTTGTCTGTTGTTGCTCTAAAGTTAAGCTTCTTACTCGATAAGAAGTGTTCAATCTCACTATCAACAATTGGAGATTGCTTTTTATTAAGCATCACCACTTTGTCTTCAATAATATCAACAGCTACAACTTCATGGTTTTGTGCCAATAACATCGCATTTGACAAGCCAACATATCCAGTACCGGCTACTGCAATTTTCATATTAATACCTATAATTTTGAGTTATTTACTCAATTTAATCCATAAATTTACTGGTCATATCATACTCTGCTTGGAGAATTATTCCACTAGCCCGCCTTATCCATTCCTTGCTATACTCGATACAGTTTTGTATTCAAAAGAGTTAGAAAATTATGATTATCGTTACTGGTGGTGCTGGCATGATTGGCAGCAATATTGTTAAGGCGCTTAATGAAGCTGGCCACAACGATATACTAGTCGTCGACAACTTAAAAGATGGTAAGAAATTTAAGAACCTTGTAGACCTAGACATCACTGATTACATGGATCGTGATGACTTTCTAACTCAAGTCATGGCTGGTGATGACTTCGGCCATATTGAAGCGGTTTTCCATGAAGGAGCGTGCTCTGCGACCACTGAGTGGGATGGCAAGTACATGATGCTTAACAACTATGAGTACTCAAAAGAGCTACTTCATTACTGTGTTGAGCGTGAAATTCCGTTCCTATATGCCTCTTCCGCTGCAACGTACGGTGAAACTGATACTTTCATTGAAGAGCGAGAATACGAAGGTGCATTGAATGTCTACGGCTACTCGAAACAGCAGTTTGATAACTACGTTCGCCGCCTAACTGCAGATGCCGTAGCGCATAACGAAACGCTTCCACAAATCGTTGGCTTCCGTTACTTCAATGTTTATGGCCCACGCGAGCAACACAAAGGCAGCATGGCCTCAGTAGCATTCCATCTAAACAACCAAATGAACGCCAGCGAAAACCCTAAGTTGTTCGCAGGTAGCGAAACCTTCAAACGTGATTTTGTGTATGTGGGTGATGTCGCGGCAGTAAACTTATGGTTCTTAGAGAATGGTATCTCAGGCATCTTCAACCTAGGCACAGGGAACGCAGAGTCTTTTGAAGAAGTCGCAAAAGCAGTAATCAAGCACCACGGTAAAGGTGAAATCGAAACGATTCCTTTCCCTGAGCATCTGAAAGGTGCTTACCAAGAATTCACTCAAGCTGACTTAACTAAACTTCGCAATACAGGTTGCGATATCGAGTTTAGAACAGTAGCAGATGGTGTCGCTGAGTACATGAAGCTCGTAAACGCATAGCTGTAAGCTTCATATTTCAGATTAAGACTAATAGTGCATCCTGCTTTTGAGGGCGCATTATTGGACAATCTAGTAAACATAATCATTCCCCCGAGTGACCGATATAAAGTTAACTCTCTGATTTAAATAATGTAGTGAACGAATGACCACACAACGTAATGATTTTGATCCAAAAGCTTACAATCCTGAGTTTGAATGGGGATTTCTAGCACCTAAATACTGGGGAACTTGGATTGCTGTTCTATTGTCATCTTTAGTCTGCTTCTTACCTAATAGCACTCGCTTAGCATTAGCTAAGTTTATGGCTAAGCAAGCTGTAAAAATTAAGAATAAGGCTAACCGCCGAGCTCGTGTAAACCTTGAAATGTGCTTTCCCGAGCAATCGGTAGAACAGCGCGAAGAAACTCTCTATCAGTCATACGTTACTTCCATCTCATTTTTGATGGGGTTTGCATCTCTAACACTAAAGAGCAAAGATTGGCTAGAGAACAACACCTCGATAAACGGCCTGAGCAATCTAACCGATATTACGGACAGTGGCGAGAATGTGATCTTGCTGGTACCTCATACATGGGCTATCGATATCCCAGCGGTATTATTAGCATCACGCAATTTACCTGTGTCTGCGATGGCGAAAGCACAAAAAAACAAACTCAGTGACTGGTTGATGCACAGACAGCGAGTGCAATACGGCGGCCGAGTTTATGACCGTAGTGGTGGTATCAAGCCTTTCATCAAGTCTGTACGAGATGGCTACCTGGGTTATTACCTACCGGATGAGGATCTTGGTCGCGAGCACAGTGTGTTTGTTGATTTCTTTGCAACTCAAAAAGCGACAATCTCCGGCCTTGGTCGCCTATCAAAATTGAGCAAGGCTAAGATTGTTCCTCTGTTCGCTCAATACGATAGCGGCACTGGTCAATACACCCTAGACTTCTATCCTGCTTTACCATTTCCAACAGGAAGCGAAGAACAGGATGCCCGTATGATGAATCAATGTATTGAAGATTACGTGAGTAAGAATCCTGAGCAATATATGTGGATCTTAAGATTACTTAAGACTCGCCCTGAAAGTAACGTAAATCCTTATAATAGCTAGCGTGTACGAATCATAATGAATATTATCAAACGTAACTTATCCATATTGTTATTACTGCCTTACTTTATTGCAGTAACAGGTATGCTTGTATTAGATGGTGGTGATAAAAAAATCATTCCATTTTTTTTACTTAGCATAGCTGTTAGTATTTTTTTGTATAAAAAAGAACAACTCATTAAAAATCTTCAATCACCATTCATATTATTAATTTCTCTAGTTTGTCTATTTACTATCTTCAGTTACTATTACCATGGTGCTAGCTCAAGAGAAATAAGGGCTCTCATTGGTTCTACCTTATTTCTTATGTTCTTTCCATATAATCTCCTAAGCTATAGGGTTCTCACTTGGATTGTATTATCAAGCAGCATTGCTATATTTTTAAACAGCGTATACTTTAATGTATACATGGGAATTTCGCGCGATGCAGGTTATATAAACCCCATCCCTTACGCCACCTCATGTGCACTAATCGCCATTGTTTCTTTTTCATTATTATTAGAACAACCCTCTTTTAAAGAAAAACTTATACCTTCACTAGCTTTTATATTAGCTTTACCTCCAATAATTCTCAGTGAAACTAGAGGCATTTGGTTAGCCATAATTATAAGTATTTTAGTTATTGTCATCTTTAAGTATATAAAAAACCCACCAAGTCGAAATAAATTAATAGTTATATTGCTTACAACAACAGTATTATTATTTTCTGGAGCTTATTTATTTAAAGAAAAAATTACAGAAAGATATGTTCGTACTGTTTATGAGGTAGAACAAATCCAATCTGGAAATTATAACACCTCTATCGGACAAAGATTACAATTATGGCAAATAGCCCCTCAATTAATCAAACAGAAGCCATTGCTTGGTCATGGAAATGAAAAACCAAAGTTATTACAAGATAAGTTAAAAAACAACGAAATATCTAATCTAACTTTTCGTCTTGCTTCGCACCATTATCACAATCAGTTCCTTAATAAAATGGTTAAATCTGGAGCTTTAGGATTAATACTACTTATAAGCATATTAGTTTATCCTCTAGCAAGAGTTAAACATCTACAACCACTTGCTAAGTATATTACTATTGGTTCTGTCACTCTATTCTTTATTGCTGGGTTAACTGATGTACCTTTCAACCACCCTCAGCCACTCATGTTATACTTATTGTTTTTAGTACCTATTTGCTCAAAATACAAGAGAGTTACCAATGACTAAAATTTTCGTTATCAATTTGGAATCTTCTATAAAAAGAAGAAATAATATTAGTCGCCAACTAGATGAACTATCCCTTCCTTTTGAGCTATTTCCTGCAATTGATGGGAGAGTTTTACCTCGTCACCCATTACTCAAGCGCTATAATGATGAATTAAGCCAAACATATAGAGCAAAAACACTTAACGCAGGTCAACTAGGATGTTACGCAAGTCACTTTTTACTCTGGGAACAATGTGTAAAGCTAAATAAACCAATAATTATTATTGAAGACGATGCTTTGTTATTTAAAACGACATTTTTAGATTTTTTACAAGATATACCTGAACTACCTGAATCCATCGAGTGTGTTAGGTTATTCAATAACAAGCGTCGAAAGTTCAGTTCCTATTCTACATTTGAATGTTCATCGACCAGTATCCACAAATTTACAAAAGGGCACATGAGTACAACTGCTTATTACCTTACACCTGAAGGGGCGCATAAACTATTATTACACTCTAAGGAATGGTACATGGCAGTCGATATTTATATGGACCGTTTCTGGGCAAATGAAGTGGAATGCTATGGTACTAAAAACCCTTGTGTCACCAATGATCCTAAATTTGACTCTGAGATTGGCTATGCTAAGCGCACTACTACCCGAAGTTTTATTAAGAAGTGTAAGCGTGAATACTTCAATTTAAGTGAAACAATTCAACGTCACTTACATAATTTAAAATTCAAACTGAGTAGAAATAAGTCATGAATTCAACACATAAAGATATTTATCTCTGCTCGACGGTAAGGCACTTATTACTTAGCTTGTATAAAGCACAGGATGAGATTAATCCGTCGACCATAATTTATTTCTATGATTATCAAGATGTAGATCCTAAAGACATAGACACAGATCAACTCCCTACAAAAATAGAGTTAGTGTTAATGAATAGGGAATCGTTAGTTAATCATATAAAGAAGATTGGATATATTGGTAAATATATTTTATTTTGCTCTCTTCGTGGTTGGTCAATACCAGAACCATTAAAAAACATATTGATGTCTTCAATATATGAAAGCAATAACAACGTAAACTTAAAGGGCGGGATAAATAAACTATTCTTATTCAATGACAATAATAAGATGTCTAGGTTATTTCGCCTTCTAGTTAAATCTTACTCAATGATAGAAGATGGAATGGGTAATTACGTTGAGCACCAGATTGATGACAAACCCAAGCAATTATTTCGTTTGCTATCAAATCAACCGCCTAAGCATTACGTATTTGGCGAAAGAAAGCAATGTGACCACATTTATGTGATACACCCAGAAAAGTTACCAAAATCAGTACAACACAAAGGAAGAAGACTTGTTTTATCAAAAGATAAAGCAAAAATATCAAAAATTCAACAATGCTTTAAATTTGACAGTACTAATAATTTCGACAATAAAACATTGATCATCGCCACGCAACCCATATTTAACAAATTAAAAGGTAAGCTTAAAGACAATGGTTTCTTTTATGACATCTATAGTAGAGTAATATTAGAAAGTAAACATAAAGGTTTAACCCCAATTTTAAAGTTGCACCCAAAGGAAAGCGAGTCAGATTATTTATCTTTTAAAGAAAAAGGAGTGAGATTTTTATCTAATAAACTACCTTTGGAAATTTATCTACTATCTAGCAAAGATAAGGTTAACATAATATCAATTAACTCTTCAGCCGGGATGGGGATCGAGGAATATTGTGAAATATATAAATTAATCCCGGACAGCAAAGTTCATGACTTAGAAAATATATTAATTGAATTAGAAAAAAAACAAGATAGCCTTCAAGATTTAATATCTCTACAGCTATCTAATATCAAATAACTAACTATATAAATAAATTCAAGGATAAAGGAGTTCCTGAATTTATCTTAGTTAGAGCTTTTTTTCCCAGAACCTCTTCATAGTATTTTGGTGGTAAGCCAAAACCAGGCCTGATACTCCGAATATTTTCGGGAGTCAACAATTCACCTTCCGCTATGTCTTTTACCACATATAAAGAGCGACGAAACTTAACATTTCCCTTTTCCGCTTCTGTTCGCTCGTAGTTGACTTGCCCCATAGCTTGCCAAGCTGTTTTCGTATCTTTACATAATGCCGCTAACTCATGAGGCTCAAGAGAAAAGCTATCATCTGCGCCACCACCGTTTCGATCCATCGTGACATGCTTTTCTATCAAACATGCACCTAGAGTCACTGAGGCAACCGCAGTAGCATTGTCAATCGTGTGATCAGAAAGGCCTGACAAGACTTCGAATCGTTGTGCTATATCTGCAATAGTTTTTAAATTGTACTGTTCAGCCGGCGCTGGATACCCACTTACACAATGCAGTACAACTAGCTCAGTACATCCATTATCCCTCGCTGTTTTTACTGCTTCTGCAATCTCTTCCTCGTTGGCCATGCCCGTTGAAATGATCATCGGCTTACCGGTTTGAGCAACACGCTTGATCAAAGGTAAATCAACCACTTCGAAAGATGCTATTTTGTATGCGGGAGCGTCTAGCTCCTCTAATAAATCTACAGCGGTAAAATCAAATGGTGAACTAAATATCGTAATACCTAACTCTTTTGCTTTTTCAAACAAAGGTTTATGCCATTCCCAAGGCATATGCGCTTCTTTATACAACTCATACAGAGTTTGGCCATCCCATAAGCCGCCATGAATTTGAAACTCTTCCGAGTCACTATCCATAGTGATAGTTTCATGGGTATAGGTTTGAAGTTTAATCGCATCAGCACCTGCTTTTTTTGCTTCTTCCATAATCTGAAAGGCACGGTTTATATCACCATTATGGTTAGCAGAAAGTTCAGCAATAATATATGGAGGACAATTAGGACCAATTTCTCGATTATCGATGTATATGTTTTTATTCATTTTCTTCGTATACTCTCAATTTATCTTTCATAAGGTTTCTAATACCTTTCCACTCATGTGAAAAGATACCCAAATGTACTACATCGTGATATTCAGTCCCATTGAAGAAAGCATCTCGATGAGTACCTTCAACTTTAAAGCCAAATTTGGAATGTAACTTCACCACCGGTTGATTAAAGCCTAAAACCTCACAGCGTAATTTATGCAAATCTAATTCAGTAAATGCATGCTCTAGCGCTCGATATTCCATCAAAGAACCTGTGCCTCTTACCGCATTGGGCGATGCATAGAATGCCCAAGAAGCGATTCCAGGAATTCGATCTATATCAGTAAATCCAACAACACCTGCTGGCTCTCCATTTAACTCCGCTAGAAAATATTCTTTTGAACTATCCTTACACATGCTAGAAAACCATGACTTGTGCTCGTCCATAGTGATTTCATGAGAGGTGTACATGTTTTTTCTAACATCTGGAGAGTTTCTCCAAGCGAGAATTTCTTCTAAATCACTTTCTTCAAGTAGCCTAAATTTAATCACTCTTTGTTTCACGACAAAAGCCCTCCATTGTTTGAACGACCTTATTCGCACCTAAGCCATCAACTTCAAAATCACTAAAAGGTTTGATGTAATCCCACCTTTCACATAAACGCGCTAGCTCAAGTGCATAAGTATCTGTACTCGTCGTTATACCTTCACCCAAGTATTCAACAAACCCTAAATCTGACAAGTAATTTGAAAGTATTACTTGATTCTCCGCTACAGAAACTATCGAGGCAGGAACCCTAAGACAAAAACGCTCCCAGTTACTGACTCCTGAGGCGCCAATTGCATACTTGCTATTACTTAACGATAAGTCAAAACTCTCTAAATTTTTGTATATAGATACATTGCTATTTTGATTAAGCTTTAACAAAGCATCAAAACGAGGGTTGATTCTCCCCGTTATCAAAATAGTATTAAACGGGAGCCTCTTAAACTCATTTGCTGCAAGAATAAACTTCTCGCACTCATTTGTAGGATCTGTTCCACCAAAAAAGACTAAGATTTGATTAGATATTGAATCTCGGGGCGAATCCCGCAATGTTGAAAAGCTCTCTCTTAAAAGAGCATATTCAGGACCAAGGAGCTTGGTAGCAGTACAATTTAAGTATCTTTTTGAGATGTTCGGCCATAGATTTTGGTCAAGAATAATATCACTACAGTGTTTACGGTTAAGGTCATCAATCGATAAAATAGCGCATGACAGCTTACCAATAATGATACTTTCCCATTCATGGTCCAGCGCATAGTGGTCCACAATCACCCACTCGGAACAATCCACTTTAGATAAAAAATCATTTGCATCTTCTTCAACGCTACGTTGAAGCCAAGCTTTATAATCAGCGCTATGGGAGGGCGTCATTTGTAGGCAAGAGGGAGTCAACTCTAATACGTCAAAGCCTCTATCACAGATGTACGCAATCATGTCTCCAGGCTGAGGAATACAAGCAAAGCATATAGAAAAACCTTTACTCTTTAATACATCAGCAAGCACCAAACAACGCATGACATGGCCACTACCGATAAATAGTGACGCATCTACTCGGAAGGTAACCTTCATTGTTTATCCTAACCTCAATGCTGAGAAAAGAGATTCAGCCAGTTCCCAGTCTTCTTGGTTATCAATATCTTGAACGCGTTTTCTCGGTAAGAGCACAGCCTTAGAGTGGCTAGAAAACACCGATAATTTATTCAAGAAAGCATCTTTACGACCCCAATAAAATTGGCCAGCATCGTGATACGCTTCTTCCAAGTCTTGTGATCTTACCTGTTCGTTTTCAGGAGAAAACATCGAAACAGAACCTTGCTCATCAAGCTTAATTGCACGCTGAATCGGAAACGGAAACGACGTAGCACTAAATGTAAATTGCACACTAGTCCCCCTAAGTAGCTCGTAACCTTTCTGAAGATCTTCAGGTAAAACAAACGGGGCGGTAGCGTACAAACAACAAACATCACCAATATCCCAGCCATTGATATCGCACCAAGTTATTGCATGGTGCATTACATCCATGGTGGTAGCATAATCATCTGAGATATTTGAAGGCCGTAAAAATGGTACTTCAGCACCATATTTTTTCGCTACCTCAGCTATCTCAGCATCATCCGTAGAGACAATAACCTTATCAAAACAATCCGAAGCAAGTGCAGCTTCGATTGAGTAAGCGATCATAGGCTTACCATGAAAGTGCTTAATATTTTTACGAGGAATACGCTTGCTGCCACCACGTGCAGGAATAATAGCAACGTTCATTATTTACCTGTCAAAATTTCGGTTACTACACGAACAACGGTATTTTGCTGTTCTTCCGTCATACCGTGGAACATTGGCAGTGAGATTGCTTCTTGATAGTAGCGTTCTGACTCAGGGAAGTTCCCTTCAGAATACCCCATCGCCTGATAATATGGCTGCGTATGAACAGGAATGTAATGCAAATTAACGCCGATACCATTTTCACGCAGCGCGTCAAAAACTTGTTTATGAGTTAATGGTATCTCATCTAACTTCAAACGAATTACGAATAAATGGAGACCTGAGTACGTGTTTTCCAGTTGATAAGGAAGAACTAAAGGTAATTCAGATAACATTTGATTATAACGCTTAGACAACACATGGCGCGCCGCAACAAATTCATCAAGACGTTGCATTTGCGTGACACCCAATGCCGCTTGAAGTTCTGTCATGCGGTAGTTAAAACCTAAATCAACCTGTTGGTAATACCAGCCACCGTGAGAAGCTTCCGTCATCATTTCAGGATCTCGTGTAATACCATGACTGCGCAAGAGAGCCATTTTATCCGCTAGCTCTTTCTGGTTCGTTAATGCAGCACCACCTTCAGCCGTTGTGACAATTTTTACAGGGTGAAAACTGAACACTGTAATATCAGAATACTTACAATTACCGATTGGTTGTTCATGATATTGACCACCAATAGCATGAGAAGCATCTTCAATGACTTTAAAGCCGTATTCTTTGGCTAGCTTAGCAATGGATTCCATATCACAAGGCTGACCACATAAGTGAACAGGAACAACGACTTTAGGTAGAGTTCCAGTAGCTTTAGCAGTAATTAGCTTTTGCTCTAGCTTTTTAGGGCACATGTTATAAGTTGCTGAATCAATATCAACAAAGTCAACTTTAGCTCCGCAATAAAGACCACAGTTTGCAGATGCTACAAAAGTAATAGGAGATGTCCAAAGCCAATCTCCTTTGCCTAAACCCAAAGCGAGACAAGCAATATGTAGAGCGGAGGTTGCACTATTCACTGCTAACGCATACTGAGCACCAGTATGTTCTGTTAACGTTTTTTCAAACGCAGGAACTTGTGGTCCCTGAGTTAGGAAATCAGATTTAAGAACATCAACTACACTATCAATGTCTTGTTGACTGATATCTTGCTTGCCGTATGGAATCACTGTTTTACTCACACTGTAAATTTAGGGTCAACATGTTCTTTGATTAAGTCGCGTAGACCTTCAATCGTTTCCCACTCAGTATTGGTGCCTGAGTTGTATTTAAAGCCAAACGGTACTTTTTCAGCTTTATGATGATTCATGTACTCATCTTCTGTGTATGTAAAAGAGACAGAAGGAAGGATCGCGTAATAACGACCTAAATCAATTGTATTGAGAGAATCAGTATCAGTAATCATTTCTTCATGAAGTTTTTCACCTGGCCGAATGCCAACAACCTTAGTTGCCATGCCAGGCGCAATAGCTTCAGCGATGTCTAGAATTTTGTATGAAGGGATCTTAGGAATAAAGATCTCACCACCCAAATGGTTTTCAAGTGCATACATGACCATATTCACGCCATCTTGAAGAGAGATATTAAAACGCGTCATCTCTTCATGTGTAATTGGCAGTACACCTTCTTCTTTTTTCTGCATAAAGAATGGAATAACCGAACCACGAGAGCCCATCACATTGCCGTAACGTACGACACTAAAACGAATGTCTTTTGAACCTTTAATATTATTTGCAGCAGCAAAGAGCTTATCTGAAGCAAGCTTTGTCGCACCATACAAGTTAATTGGTGCACATGCCTTATCGGTCGAGAGAGCAACGACATCTTTCACACCACACGCAAGAGCTGCACTAATCACATTCTCTGCGCCATCAATATTGGTGCGAATACATTCAGTTGGATTGTACTCAGCAGTATCTACTTGTTTGATCGCAGCGGCGTGGATAATAACATCAACATCTTCACACGCTTGAATCATACGGTTACGATCACGAACATCACCAATAAAGAAGCGTAATTGTGGAAAATCCTTGTGAGGATATTGCTGCTTGATTTCAAACTGCTTCAGTTCATCACGAGAAAAGATAATGATCTTCTTTACGTCTTGGTATCGTTCCAGAATTGTTTTGATAAATTGCTTACCAAACGACCCTGTGCCACCTGTAATTAATACTGTCTTGTTATTTAGCATACTCAACTACTCTAATATATCTCTTTTGATCCTATGTCCTCTGACTTAGAACCTTAAATTCATAATTAATATCTAGCTACTTTATCTGACTAGTAACTTCTCAAAAAATTCCAGATGCTTCTTAACTGTCACTCGAGAACTGAAGCTTTCATCTAGGCGCTTCTTAGCCGCTTCACTCATGGCGGTGCACTTGGCCTTATCTTGCGCGAGTTTGTCCATAGCCTCACCCAACGCTTTGGCGTCACCAGTCGGGACGATATAACCTGTCTCGCCATCTACAACGAGTTCAGGGGCACCTCCAGTGGTAGTAACAACAGAAGTTGTGCCATTTGCCATTGCTTCAACAATCGTACGCGGTAGCCCTTCTCCGCTGATCGATGGCTGAACTTGAAAGTCTGCCATACACATAATTGATGGGATGTCAGTACGGTGGCCGATGTAGTGAATTCGCTCACTCATAGGGCTCGCTTTCATCTCATCAAAGTGAGGCTCATAGCCACTACCCGCTAAGATTAAGTGGAAGTTCGGTGCTGTAATGTATTTGGTCGCCTCAAGTAAAACAGAGATACCCTTACTTGGCCTTACATGCGCTGCAGTAATCGCGACGACATCATCTTCATTCAAGCCAAACTCAGAGTGCTCAGTTGGTGGTACTTTATACCAATCCAATTCATGCCCTTTGTATATGGTAACAACGTTATCTTTATTCTTCCAAACGCGCTTCACCACATCTTGTCGAACCGCTTCTGAAACACAGACAATACCGTCTACACGAGGGTGAAGTTGCGTTAAATAAGCACTTGGATCATGTCGATATAAACCTCCAGTAGTGCCTCGATAAACGACTAATTTAACGTTGAAACCAATACACGCAAACGCCGCATTAGGTATCGTCTTTGAGTTAAAAGCATAGCAGATGTCGTAATTGTGCGTTTTCAACTCATGGCGGATCTTTTTAATGGTATCAAAACAAATTTTACGCTTTGGATAACCATCAACGACTCGAATGCCGCACTCTTCTAATTTTGATACATGCTCAGACTCACCTTGGGTCATGATAGTGACTTGGTGACCTTGACGCGCAAGCTCAATAAAGATCGCGGCCTCAGGGCGTAAACTGTTCCATGCATGTAAGTAAGATGCACAAACTAAAATCTTCATCTCTCGGTTCCTATTTGGCTTGGTCTTTTGAGCAGTCATCTGAGCGGTTTTCAAGAATCCACAAACCGACATATTTATTGAAATTCACTTGAGCGTAAGTCATCGCCATAATAAAGCCGACACTGCCATCCATAAAGCCACGGCGAATGATATACACAAGGAAGAACGTCCATATAGCTCTTAGTAGAGCTAGGAATAGCCCGTGCGATTTCTTACCTTTACGATAGTATTTTTGCGAGCCTAGCCAAGCATACTGCGCTGCTTTATCTAGGCCGTGACCATAATCACGATGGGTGTAATGCAGAAGAAACCCCTTCAATACTCCTGTAGAACCTTGCTCCGGAACGACTGTCTCGTGCACTTCGTCCAACGTATATCGGGAGCCTTCTCTCTTGAAGAGTCTTAACACTGCACGAGCACTGCGGCCATGTTTTAGAGTCGTGCCATACAAAGTCACTCCCCAAGGAAGTTTATACGCAGTGTGTTTGATTTGATCTTGTTTTAATAGTTCAACTAGAGCATTGCTCATCTCTTCATCTAACGCTTCATCAGCATCGATTGATAACACCCAATCACATGTCGCTTTATCTAACGCTCGTTGCTTTTGTTTACCAAAGCCCGGCCAGTCTGTGATGGTCACGTTGTCTGTGTATTTTTGGCATATCTCAACAGTTGCGTCTGTTGAACCACTGTCTAAAACGATCAGCTCATCGGCAATATCAACCACAGATTTAAGGCAAGTTTCAATTCGGTCTTCTTCATTCTTGGTAATAACAATGACAGACAGGGTATGTTTTCTCATTATTCAGCCCTAGAATTTCCAATAGTTTAATGATTTACGGATCTTAAAGTTACGAATCCAATTTTTTGGCTTGTTATCTTGCCAACCGCTTTCTAACACTTCGGTAATAGCATCCAGAACTCTAGCTGAAGATTGTCCATCCAAATATGGCGTTATCGACGGACCATAATTAGCAATGGCTTTATCTCTTGCTTCATCAGGCAGCATCGCTTGTTGAATTGCTGATTCTAACTGTTCCGCTTGCGTTATATTAATGAAGCTCGCTTGAGGGTCTCGATTATTGACCGTAACAACAGGCTTATTGAGCAACAAAAATTCCTGAAATATCGATGAGTTATCACACACCATCACATCAGCACGATGTTGCATTTCAATCACTCGGTCATTATCGAAAAAGAGAAGGTTATCCCCTTCCAGTGCTTGATATTTCGCTCGTGTCTCTTGATTCATTTTAGGATGCAATGTCACTAACCATTGCCACTGGCTTTGTTGGCTTAGGCGCTTAAGCTCTTCATAAACCAATTCAGCACACGATAAGCTTGGCGAAAAAGTGGAAGCGAATAGAATTTGAGGTCTCTCATGACGGTTCTCACCAGCTTGATAATTAAACAAGCTATCTAGCTTCAGCCATCCGGTCTCTTTTACTTGAAAATAGCCGCGCTGTTTAGCTAGTGGTTCCAATGAACTCGTTCTTTCATGGCCTTCGGTGCAATACAAATCAAATAGACCACGCTCAGGATATAAGTTCCCTCGCTTACTCTCATTCAAACCGTGAAACACTTGCACCTTCAACCCTGGAATAAATGCAGGAATGCGATCCCCTGGCACTAAAACGGCCGAAGGATTGTAGGCAACAGCTTCTGTCAAAGACACACGCTGCTCTTGCTCTAATAAAAGATGTTCAGAAGCATCCTCACCAACCAGCAACCATTTAACGTCATGACCAAGTTGCTTCGCGTAGTTATAAAATGGGCGAAGAATAGCAAATGAGTAGTTTTGCTCGACATAGAGCAAGAAACGATAGGATTGATCGGTTTGCATAAGCGATGAGATAGAGTTCACCATTTCCGTTTGAAAGTGTCACTAAGCATTTAATTATAACGCTCTTTACTTTCGAGATTGAAGAAAATACTCTTCTGATTACTGATTTTACGCTCTGGTGTCACTGTTCTTATGCTTATACGACTTATATACACTCTTATATTGTCATTGGCCTCTCCACTGCTTCTCTATGGGCTTTATAAGAGCAAACCCGGAAAGCCAAATTTTGGTAAGCGCTGGAAAGAACATTTCGGTATCACACCGCAAACTCAAGGTAAAAGCCCTATCTGGATTCATGCCGTGTCGGTGGGTGAATCTATTGCTGCGATGCCTGTCATTAAACAATTGAAGCTGCGAGATCCAAATCAAGCCATCATTGTTACCACAACGACCAGCACAGGTGCTGAGCAAATAGAGAAGCTTGGTGATTTGGTCGAGCACCGCTACATGCCGATTGATTTTTCTTGGTGCATTCGAGGTTTCTTGAAAACTGTTCAGCCTAAACAGATGTTAATCATGGAAACCGAATTATGGCCAAACACACTGCACTGCGTCGCGAAAGCTGGAATCCCCATTTCGGTACTCAACGCTCGCCTATCTGAACGCTCATGCCAGCGTTATGCTAAATTCCAAGCCGTTTTTGACCTCTTAGCCAAAAACCTCTCTCAAGTACTTTGCCAATACCCAAGTGATGCTGAGCGTTTTATACGATTAGGGTTAGATAAAGCATCTGTGCATGTGACTGGGTCGATCAAGTTTGATATTGAAGTCTCAGCTGAACAAGTATCCAAAGGCAAAGCGTTACGTGAACAAATTGGCTTTGAACGCTGTGTATGGATAGCTGCCAGCACTCATCAAGGCGAAGATGAAATTATCTTAGACGCTCATAAACAGCTCCTTAAAGACAATCCTAATACCTTGCTGATGATCGTGCCTCGCCACCCAGAGCGGTTTAACCAAGTGGCGGAACTGGCTAAACAGCACCAATTCAACACCATCACTCGAACGAGTCAGCAACCAATCACCTCTGCTATTGAAGTGTATATTGCGGATACGATGGGAGAAATGTTGGTATTACTCGGTGGCGCTGATGTCTGTTTTATGGGCGGAAGTCTTGTAGGCGATAAAGTAGGTGGTCATAACCTACTAGAACCAGCAGCCCTACAGCTACCTTTGCTTAATGGCCCTAGCTACTTTAATTTTAGCGAAATTACTGACAAGCTACTTGAAGCTCAATCTGTCACTATTTGTCAAAACAGCAATGAAATTGCAGGCCAGCTCAGAGAGCTATTCACCAAACCAAAATTACGCAAAGACAAAGGCTTAGCCGCTTATCAAGTTGTTGAACAGAACCGAGGAGCGTTGAACAAAACCTTGGAAATTACAACCATCAACCAAGTTACTAAGTAGCACCTAAAGGAAAAAATGATTATAGTTTGGTCAGGTTTTTAAAATTCTGAGGTTATATGTTCTATATGATTGGTTCAGCTCTATTTCGAGCACTGGAGAAGGCACATATAAAAGAGAAGGAAGCGAAATATAAAAGACGCTACTCTATTGATAGTACCTTTGATTTGAAACGAAGCCACGTTAGGTTTTATGGAAAAGGCGACATTATTGGTGGTGCTGAGTCCTATGTTGGTCACAACACGGCTATACAAGCGATGCCTGGTTATACAGTAAAAATAGGAAAAAGGACTCGTATTAGCCACAACGTAAGAATGTATACATCATCAACAGAAACTCAACAAGATTTCACGCAACGTCCTCTAAAAAACTATTTTGGTAATATTGATATTGGCGAAGGGGTCTGGATTGGAGCTAATACTGTAATCCTCCCAGGAGTAACCATCGGTAACAATGTTGCCATTGGAGCCAATAGTGTAGTTACAAAAGATATACCTTCAAATACTGTTTACGGCGGTGTACCTGCTAAATTTATAAATAACAAATAGTTTTATTCATTTACCTTGTAGCCCTGAACTAAATACTCCCAATCCGACTCCTGCCATTGAATCTGGCGCTTGTTCACTTCTTTTAAAAACGAGCGCTTTAATCGATTCAAGTTGCCTTCTTTCCAGTCATCACCCGCTTGATGCCCACACTTGTCAAAATCAATGATCCACACCCTTTGCGAGTCATCAAGTAAGATATTATGAATGTTGAGATCGGTATGATTAACCCCAACATCATGCATCTTGCGTACCTCTTGGCCAATTCGACGATAAACATCCGCATCTATTGGATCAGAAACCAAGACATCAACCAGATCTTTCGCATTGGGAATTCGTTCCGACATCAGATCAGCACGATAAAATAGTCCACTTTTCGTCGCCCGAGCGGCAATAGGCTTCGGTACATTCACACCTGCGTTTGCCAATGCCTTGAGAATATTAAGCTCCATCGCACAGCGCGTGCTTTCCCAATCAGAGAAACGATATTGGTCTTCGACTAGCTTCCCAAACAATCCGCCACGGCGATAATGGCGCAATGCGGCCTGTATTCCATCAAGCTGAATGAACCATGTGGTACCGCGTCCTTGAGCACTGCCTGAAATAGCGTCTTGTTGCTGCCAATATTCAGCCTCAAAGATCTGAGCGATATCGCCTTCTGGTACCTGAGCCAAAAGTTCAGGGTCGTACCAAATTGTTTGGTTCTTGGTGCTAATCGTTTCCATCTATGAGGCCTTTGGGTCGCTTTTCGTCATTGCTATTTTACAACTAATGCGAGTATCTGCATAATTCTGATGTTATTCACTTTTTTCGGGCACTTTATGTCACTGTTCTCAACTGCACCTCAATCTCTTTGCATACTTCGCCTCTCCGCGATTGGCGATGTTTGTCATGCTATTTCTGTGGTTCAAGCCATCCAGAAGCAGTGGCCTGAAACGAAAATTACTTGGATAACGGGCAAAATAGAAGCCATGCTGATCGGCGATCTACCCGGTATTGAGGTGATTGTTTTCGATAAGAAACAAGGCTTCAAAGGAATGCGTGAATTATGGCGTCAGCTGTCTGATCGTAAATTTGATGCACTTCTGCATATGCAAGCCGCACTCAGAGCCAGCGTGCTATCTTGGGGGATAAAGGCGAAGTGCAAAGTGGGGTTTGGCAAAAACCGTACTCGTGAAATGCAGTCACTCTTTACCAACCACCATCTACCTATTTCAGATAAGTTTCATGTTTTGGATAACTTTGCCGAATTTGCTCGCTACATTGGTGTGCCCTTCGATAAGCCTCAATGGGATATCCCTTTAACACCTGAAGATGAACAACTAGCAATTAGCACCATGGCAGACAAGCCGACCTTGGTTATCTCCCCAGCTGCAAGCAAAGATTCACGCAATTGGTTAACTGAGCGATATGCCGCTATTGCTGATTATGCTGTCGAGCAAGGTATGCAAGTGGTGTTATGTGGTTCTCCTGCACCAAGAGAAGTTAACCTCGGTAACGACATCGAAAAATTATGCCTGTCGCCAGTCACTAACTTGATTGGCAAAACGAACTTAAAGCAACTGACTGCCGTACTGAAACATGCAACAGTTGTATTGGCACCGGATACTGGTCCAGCCCACTTAGCAACCACACAATCCACGCCTGTAATCGGGTTATACGCGCACAGTGACCCACGAAGAACTGGGCCCTATAACGACCTTGATATTGTGGTCAGCGTTTATCAGCAGCTCGTAGAGGCGCAACAAGGGAAACCGGTTCAAGACCTTCCATGGGGAACTCGAGCAAAAGGCGATGATTTAATGAAAGACATCACGCTCGACATGGTAAAACAGACACTCGACAAAGCTTTAAACTCTATTAAAACACCAAGCAAGGACAGCTAATATGACCACACACGTTATCTACCCAGGCACTTTCGATCCGGTAACCAATGGTCACCTCGATATTATCGTCCGTGCCGCGAGCATGTTTGATCATATCACCGTTGGGGTGGCCGCGAGCCCAAGCAAAAAGACCATGTTTAAGTTAGAGGAGCGAGTAGAGCTGTTGCGGGATGCAGTGTCTCACTTGCCTAACGTGTCTGTTGAGGGGTTTTCTGGGTTACTGGTCGATTTTGCGAAGCAACAGAAAGCTAACGTATTGGTGCGTGGCCTAAGAACAACTATGGATTTTGAATACGAATTCGGTCTCACGAGTATGTACCGAAAACTCCTACCCGGACTTGAAAGTGTGTTTCTAACCCCATCAGAAGAGTATGCATTCCTCTCTTCGACAATAGTTCGAGAAGTAGCTATACATGGTGGAGACATTAGTCAGTTTGTACCACAAAAAGTTGCAGCTGAAATTAAGCTAAAGACAACCAAGTAATTCTCTTTATCTACAGCGAAAAAAATAGCGCTCGTTGAGCGCTATTTTTATTAATACCTATAACTTAATCCACCCCTAGCACGATCTATCTGACACGACAGAGCCACTAACAGTCAATCAGCCATACTGCCTCAACATTCTTGAAGCCCGTCACAACCATAATCGCTAAATAAGTGAACCATTATTACAAAAAGCTAGGCGAGTGTTAACATAGTTCACTACAAACAAAAACATCAATATAGCTCTATGAAATCATACTGCATTACCTTAAAAGCGAATCATTGTAGGCAAAAATCAACAGCCGACGCCCTTAAGGATGTTCAGGTTGATTTTGAGTTTTTTATTGGAGTGGATGCGCGAACCGATGAACACCCTCTACTAAAAAGAATTCACGATAGAGCTTTTTTACATAATATGGGCAGGTCCCATGCCATTGGAGAGGTTGGATGTTATGCAAGCCATTACCTTATTTGGCAAAAATGTGTAGAGCTCAATGAATCAATTTTAGTCTTCGAAGATCATGCCGAGATTGATACCGACACATTTCGTAATACTCTGACTATCGCCGAGCAGCATATTAATCAGTGTGGTTTTATTCGCTTACAAGACAGTAAGAACAAACTACATTACTCAGTTAGCACGTACGATGCCCAACATCTTATTAAGTATTTGAAAGTTCCTCAAGGAACCGCCTGTTACGCGATATCTCCCAAAGCAGCACAAGCTTTCATCGAACAAAGTTCAACGTTCAATTATCCAGTTGATGTATTCTTACGGAATACTTGGGTCCATAAACACCCCATGTTTGGTGTTTCTTCTGCGGGATTACAACGTAGTAAGCAGCCGTCAATTATTGGTAGTCGTAAACATAAAGGTAGAAAAGACTATTCTGTCGCCTTTATGAAGATTGTGAACAAAATAAAGAGTATGACGCTCAACTTATCAACAAACCTTTACCACCTTATAGTTCTAGATAAAGAGTTCAGACCAAAGCTCTAAAAATAGGAAAGTAAAACACTAACCCTCTTCAAAAAACAAAAATAGCACTCATCGAGCGCTATTTTTAATTCGAAACCATCAATTATTACAGCGAGTAATAGGCTTTATACCAATCAGCGAAAGCTTTCGCGCCTTCTTGGATTTTAACTTGAGGTTTGTAGCCAACCGCTTCAAACAAGTCTTCAGTATCTGCGTAAGTTGCATACACATCACCTGGCTGCATTGGCATGAAATTCTTTTTCGCTTCAACACCGAGAGCGCCTTCTAACGCTTCGATGTAGTCCATTAATTTAACTGGACTACCATGACCGATATTAAACACTCGGTATGGTGCTGAGCTGGTCGCTGGTGACCCTTGCTCAACCGTCCAATCTGGCTGTTTAGCTGGAATACGGTCTTGCACTCGAAGAATGCCTTCAACAATATCATCGATATAAGTGAAGTCGCGCATCATGTCGCCATTGTTGTAAATATCGATCTCTTTGCCCGCTACAATTAAGTTCGCAAACTTGAACATCGCCATATCAGGGCGACTCCAAGGGCCGTAGACGGTAAAGAAACGAAGGCCTGTCGTCGGTACGTCATATAGATGCGAGTAAGTGTGTGCCATCAACTCATTCGACTTCTTAGTCGCTGCGTACAATGAAATCGGGTGGTCAACGCTGTCTGCCGTGTGGAATGGCATTTTCTGGTTCAAGCCATACACAGAGCTTGATGATGCGTACACTAGGTGTTCAACCTTGTTGTGGCGACAGCCTTCAAGAATAGCTAAATGACCGACAAGGTTACTATCAGCATACGCCATTGGATTATCGATTGAGTAACGAACGCCAGCTTGCGCCGCTAAGTGAATCACACGGTCAAACTTTTGCTCAGCAAACAACGTTGCCATGCCTTCTCTATCAGCAAGATCAAGCTCGATAAAGATTAGGTTTTCATGCTCAATGCGCTTTAAGCGATCATGTTTCAAAGAGACTTCGTAGTAGTCATTTAGGTTATCAATACCAATAACCTCATGTCCTGCTGCACATAATCGCTCTGAAACTGCAGAGCCAATAAACCCGGCAACGCCAGTTACTAAATATTTCATTCTACTATTCTCAATTCATATCATTAGTGTAATTGTAGCTACTAGCCTGCCTATCTACTAGCGTAAAAAAGTGAACATAAGTTCAGTTTTTTTATACTTGGCACTCTTCACAGAAAAACGTGTTCCTCTGCCCTATTTTTAACTCTTGAATAAGAGCTTCACAATTAGGGCACTTTTCGCCTGCTTTGCCATACACTTGTAGCTCTTGAGCAAAGTATCCAGGTTTACCATCCGCCTGTGCGAAATCTTTTAAGGTAGTGCCGCCTTGCTTGATGGCGGTGGCGAGGACTTGTTTGATCTCTTTGGTCAACAAGACCCACTCTTCTTTTGTCACTTTGCTTGCGGGACGCAAAGGGTTGATACGTGCAGAAAATAGCGCTTCGTTGGCGTAGATATTTCCGACACCCACCACCACTTTGTTGTCCATGATGAATTGCTTGACGGCAACCTTACGCTTTTCTGCCTTCTCGGCTATGTAGTCAGCATTAAAGTCATTAGTTAGCGGTTCAGGGCCAGATCCAAGTAACACTGGATGTATTTCATCAGGAGCAGACCACAGCCATGCACCAAAGCGGCGAGGGTCGTTATAGCGCAGTACTTTGCCGTTGGTGAGCTTAAGATCCACGTGATCGTGTTTTGCTGCCGGGAAATCGGCATCTAACACGCGCAGTGAGCCAGACATACCAAGGTGAACAATGGCAGTGCCGGTATCTGTTTCTATCAATAGGTACTTAGCTTGGCGTGAGATAGATCGAATCACCTGCCCTTCTAATGCTTTGAGCTCTTGTGGGATATCCCAACGCAGCTTAGGCGTGCGAAAGGTAAGCGTTTTAATGGTCTCGCCGACTAAATGAGGTGAGATCCCCATACGGCTTACTTCGACTTCGGGTAATTCAGGCATAATCTAGTCGTCCGATTTAGAGGAGTGGTGAGCGTTAAAGCTTGGAAACAGGTAGCTCTCTTCAATAGACACCGCCAACCACTGATCATTCCAGTTTTTTAACAACCAGAACTCAGGCAATTGATAATAAGTAATGCGTTGGGGCTCTTCTTGGTCTTGATACCATACTTCGATGGTGTGTGGTGTCTTTAACCGAGACGTAAGGTTTGTGTAGGTCTGTGAGTCGACTTCCGTGCCCACAAGCTCTTTCCAACGTTGTGATAACTCTTGTGCATTGGTGGTTTGAGGGAAGTCCGTACCTTTGAACTGGAAAACCCATTGATTGTCTTGTTGAATGACAGACCACTTAGCAAAGTGCAACGCTTGAAGCTCTGCTTTTGGGTTCAGGAGATAAGGATAAGGGCTATCAACCTGAGGCTCAGGTTCGATAAGGTACGCTTTGATCAATGTTGGAAGGTTTAACACGCCAATAAAAGCGATCACACTGAACATGAGTATGTTGTTCCACCGGCGTCCACGATATCTCATCTGATTCTGCTCATCTAACCTATTGAACATTCAGTATATCGTGAAAGTGGCAATACTTTCTATGTTGTGCGGTTTTCTATCTATAAGGCGCTATATTAAGCAAGAACAATTAAGTTACTCAAATTTTAGATATAAAAAAACCCAGCGATTAAACTGGGTTTTTCAATTCTTTCTTCTACTGAAGAAGAGCAAAAAAAGCATCAATTACTTGATTTTAGCTTCTTTGTACATAACGTGTTGGCGAACTACTGGATCAAACTTTTTGATCTCAAATTTGCCTGGCATGTTACGCTTGTTCTTATCAGTTGTGTAGAAGTGACCAGTACCTGCAGAAGATACTAGACGAATTTTCTCACGAATGCCTTTAGCCATTGCTTAATTCCTCTTAAACGTTTTCGCCACGTGCACGGATATCAACAAGAACAGCATCGATGCCTTTCTTATCAATGATACGCATGCCTTTAGCAGTTAGACGTAGTTTAACAAAACGTTTTTCGCTCTCTACCCAGAAACGATGAGTTTGTAGGTTCGGCAGAAAACGGCGCTTAGTAGCATTGCGTGCGTGTGAACGGTTGTTACCCGTTACTGGACGCTTACCAGTTACTTGGCATACTCGGGACATGAATGTCTTCTCCAATCGTTTCAGCTCGATATCAACCTTGGTGGCCGAACCTCTCTATCAATTAAAATAGAAGGTAAAAACCGTTATGGAAAATCCATACAAGGCTATCAAAGGTCGCGCATTATACTAACTTGACACGCATTGCTCAAGACCCGAACAGATCCTTTTTACGGATTTCGTGATCTTTTTTTGTGCAGCGCAGCTTGCTTGAGTAATCAGAGCTGATTTTAGGTCTAAAAATGTGGGCGGAATAATAGCAGATTTAACGCAACTAACAACCTAAAATGTGATTCAAATCCATCCACGTTCTGCAAAAGAGACAACTTCGCCATCTCCAACCACAAAATGGTCGAGTATTCGTATGTCCACCAGCGCCAGTGCATCGGTTAATCGACGTGTAATCCGCCTATCGGCTTGGCTTGGTTCTGCAACACCCGAAGGATGGTTGTGAGCCAAAATTAATGCCGCCGCATTGTGATGAAGTGACCGTTTAACCACTTCCCTCGGGTAAACCGATGCGGCATCGATGGTTCCTTCAAACATTACCTCGTCCTTTATTACCCTATTTTGGTTATCGAGGAACAATATATAGAAGGCTTCTCGCTGGCGATCGCGCAACATGCTCGAGAGATAAAGCTTAGTATGACTTGGGCTAGTAAGCGCATCTCCACGAGATAAAGTCTCTGCTAGATAACGCTGCGTCATCTCTAACACAGCTTGCAATTGAACATACTTGGCCTGCCCCATCCCTTTATGAGCACAAAACTCTTCCTGCGTTGCTGAAAAGAGATGGCGGAGCGAGCCAAAGTCTTTGATCAACTTGTCTGCGAGTTCCAAGACGTTCATTCCTTGTGTCCCTGTTCGCAGGAATATCGCGAGCAGTTCCGCATCACTCAAGGAATCAGGCCCTCTATTTAACAACTTTTCTCTCGGCATCGATTCGGCAGGTATTTTATCTATTGGCATATAAAGACAATCATTGGTCATGAACACAACCCATCACCTTAATGAGATCGTAATAAGAGATCCTTCGATAGAGGTCAAAGGAAACGAGACACTAACAAAATCGTGTAATTGATAAGTTTGATAACACCAACTTGATGAGCGTCAACTCTGTTCGAGTTCTGCTTCTAGGCACTTATCCTTTGTTCTGATATCGTAAGTCGCAGAGAAATTAAGGAACAGAATCATGCAAACATTGGTTAATCAACTGAGTAACGCTGACCAACAAGGCCTAGCTGGAAAAAAAATCCTACTTGGCATTAGTGGTGGTATCGCTGCGTATAAATGTGCCGAACTGACTCGACGCTTAATTGAACGTGGAGCACAAGTACAAGTCGTGATGACAAATGCAGCCAAGGAGTTCATTACTCCTCTCACCATGCAAGCCGTCTCTGGAAGGCCAGTGTCTGATAGTTTGCTTGATCCTGCTGCTGAGGCTTCCATGGGGCACATTGAGCTCGCAAAATGGGCTGATTTGGTATTACTAGCGCCAGCAACCGCTGATCTGATTGCTCGCATGACAGCTGGCATGGGTAACGACCTACTGACCACTTTGGTTCTAGCAACCGATGCGCCAGTTGCGGTATCTCCGGCAATGAACCAACAGATGTACAGCCACCCTGCCACTCAAGAGAACATCGCAACACTAAAACGTCGTGGTTGTGAGATTTGGGGACCGGCGGCTGGCGAACAAGCGTGTGGTGATGTGGGCATGGGCCGCATGCTAGAGCCTATGCAGCTTGTACACCGCTGTGAAGACTTCTTCCAACCCAAACCACTTGCAGGCCGCTCTGTACTTATTACTGCAGGCCCGACTCGAGAAGCGATCGACCCTGTGCGCTACATTACCAACCACAGCTCAGGAAAAATGGGCTATGCACTGGCCGAAGCAGCAGCTAAACAAGGCGCTACGGTTACTTTAGTCAGTGGCCCAGTATCACTCGCGACACCGAATAATGTCACTCGCGTTGATGTTGATAGCGCTCAACAGATGCTAGATGCCGTTTCTTCACGCGCTGCTCAGCACGACATTTTCATCGGTTGTGCTGCAGTTGCAGACTATCGTCCTGAGACAGTTGCAGACCAGAAGCTTAAAAAAGTCGACGGTAAAGATGACATGAACATTCAAATGGTTAAGAACCCAGATATCGTCGCTTCTGTCGCTTCAATGACTGAAGGTCGTCCATTTACTGTTGGCTTCGCAGCAGAAACTCAAGATGTTGAGAAATACGCGCGCGGCAAACTAGAAAGAAAGAACCTCGACATGATTTGTGCCAACGACGTCTCAGTCGCAGGCCAAGGCTTCAATAGCAGCAGTAATGAATTGCACCTTTATTGGAAAGACGGTGATAAATCTCTGCCACTGGACAGCAAAGACACACTTGGTTTCCAGATCCTCGATCAGATCCAACAGCTTATTGATGCATAAACGCACAAATTTGCTCTGACAATCTGCTGACACCTCTCGATTCTGTTGACCTAAGGCTCACAAAACTAGGAAACAGAATTGATTGGTGTTTATAATCCTTCTTCACTCAATCCTCATCTTTAGGAAAGGAAGTAAATAGATGGCTGGTGCTCGAAAATCAAACCGTCGTGAAGAAATCCTACAAGCTCTCGCACAAATGTTGGAATCGACCGAAGGTGCTTCTCGTATCACAACGGTAAAGTTGGCCAAGCAAGTGGGTGTTTCTGAGGCTGCGTTATACCGCCACTTCCCAAGCAAAGCTCGCATGTTTGAAGGCCTAATCGAGTTCATTGAAGAAGCGTTGATGTCTCGAATCAACCGCATTCTGGATGAAGAGAAAGACACGCTAGAGCGCATACGCCTAGTGCTACAACTTATCTTAGTTTTCTCAGAACGTAACCCAGGCCTGACTCGAATTTTATCTGGTCATGCTCTAATGTTTGAAAATGAACGCCTGCGTGATCGCATCAACCAACTTTTCGAACGCATTGAGACGCAACTTCGCCAGATCCTGCGTGAAAGAAAGCTTCGTGAAGGGAAATCATTCCCGGTTGATGAGAAAATCTTAGCCGCTCAGCTGCTCGGTCAAGTTGAAGGCAGCTTGAATCGATTTGTTCGCTCAGACTTCAAATATCAACCGACAGAAAACTTCGATGCTTATTGGGCTCTGCTAAGCGCTCAGATTAAGTAGCAATCAAATTTTAAGTGATGGTTATGACGACGAAAACTTCTCCGACAAACAGCACTGCACAACACGTTATTACTAAGCCACCTTTTACTCTGGCGTTACTCCACCCTAAATACTGGGGGGTATGGTTCGGTTTTGGGTTATTGGCGCTTATCGTTAACGTTCTTCCTTACCGTCTCTTACTGCTATTAGGCCGATCGTTAGGCTCTTTGGGCGCTCGTTATGGTAAAAAACGTGTAGCGGTAGCAACACGTAACTTGGAACTCGCCTTCCCAGACAAGCCAGCAGATGAAGTCTCAGCAATGGTCAGCGAGAACTTCAAGAACACTGGTATGGCACTCATCGAAACTGGCATTACCTGGTTTTGGCCAACGTGGCGTTTCAAGCGAATCCTAGTAGATAAAGATACCCAAGCACTGCGTACGCATAAAGCCAACGGTAAAGGTGTTTTGTTGTGCTGTGTGCATGCCTTAAACCTAGAGATCACGGCACGAGCAATGGCTGTTCTCGGTATTTCTGGCTTAGGGGTTTATCGCCCACACAACAACCCTGCTTATGAATTCATTCAGTACCGCGGTCGTACCCAAAACGGCAACCGCCTAATTCACCGTAAAGACGTGAAGCGCATGATTCGAATCCTGCGTCAGGGTGAGATCCTTTTCTACCTACCGGATCATGATTACGGTCGTAACAAATCTGTGTTTGTGCCTTTCTTCGCGGTAGAAGATGCATGCACCACTACAGGCACCAGCATTCTTGCGTACACCAGCCGATGTGCACTTGTTCCGGGGTCTGGTTTTAGAAATGCCGACGGCAAATATGAAATCATGGCCGATGAGTCAATCGAAGATAACTATCCGCAGAAAGATGAGAAAGCCGCCGCTGCCTATATGAACCGCTATCTTGAGAAGATTATCTTAAGAGCACCAGAACAGTGGATGTGGCTACACAAGCGCTTCAAAACAATGGAAGATCCAGAAGTGGAACGCGGCATTCGTTATAAGTAGAGTAGCCGCTACAAGTAAATACTTCTGAACCAAAAGAAAAGGGGCTGATGATTCATCAGCCCCTTGTGCATTCTATAGCTATAACAAATTGTATTAGATGCCGTACTGAGCGCGGTACGCTTTTACTGACTCTAGTTGTGCTGCGTCTGTGCCTTTCTCTTCAAGGAAAGTCACAAGATCAGTCAGGCTAACGATTGAGATAATCGCACAACCGAAGTCTCGCTCTACTTCCTGAATTGCAGACAACTCGCCTTTGCCCTTCTCTTGGCGGTCAATCGCAACCAGAACACCCGCTAAATCAGCGCCGTTTGCTTGGATGATTTCCATCGACTCACGAATCGCAGTACCAGCAGTGATCACGTCATCCACTAGCATGATGCGACCTTCAAGTTCGCTACCCACTAGGTTGCCACCTTCACCGTGGTTTTTCGCTTCTTTACGGTTGAAACAGTAAGGCGTGTCCACATCGTGGTGATCTGCCAGTGCAACCGCTGTCGTCGTTGCAATTGGGATACCCTTGTATGCAGGGCCAAATAACACATCAAACTCAATGCCAGAATCAGCCAATGCTGCTGCGTAGAAGCGACCTAAGCGTGCTAGGTCACGACCTGTATTAAACAATCCAGCATTGAAGAAGTAAGGGCTCTTACGGCCAGACTTTAAAGTAAATTCACCAAACTTAAGTACTTCTTTCTCTAGTGCAAATTCAATAAATTCACGTTGATATGCTTTCATGCTCATCCTCTAAATTAATTTACTTTCCAATTCCTAACTTCCGATCACTTCGAAAGCTAACGATGATGTATTTTCTAAATAGATAGCTCTACAACAAGGCAGCAAAGTTTTTCAGCCCTATGAGCATAGGGAACCTATGTGATTAGGGTGAAAAATTGTAGCTAACACAGGTGTAGAGTTATATATGACGAAAATAAAAAAAATAGCCCCCATTTGGGAGCTATTAAAAATAATTAGTCGGCCAACGCAGCTTTCTGCGCTTCGACGATATCGGCAATACCCTTATTCGCCAAGGCTAAAAGCTGCATCAGCTCTTCGTGGCTGAACGGTTCGCCTTCTGCGGTGCCTTGAATCTCAATCATCTTACCGTCTTCCGTCATTACAACGTTCATATCGGTATCTGCTGCTGAGTCTTCAACGTACTCAAGGTCACACAGTGCTTGTGCACCAACGATACCCACTGAAACTGCCGCTACGTGGCCTTTCATTGGGTTCTTTTTCAGTTTACCGCTTGCTAGTAAGCTGTTGATAGCATCAGCCATTGCAACGCTTGCACCTGAGATAGAAGCAGTACGTGTACCGCCGTCTGCTTGGATAACATCACAATCGACAGTGATCATGATTTCACCCATTACTTTCAGGTCAACAACAGCACGTAGGCTACGCGCGATCAGACGTTGGATTTCCATCGTACGACCACCTTGCTTACCGCTCGCCGCTTCACGACGGTTACGAGTGTGCGTTGCACGTGGCAGCATGCCGTATTCAGCGGTTACCCAACCCTTTCCTTGGCCTTTTAACCAACGCGGTACGTTTTCTTCTACCGTCGCATTACATAGAACTTTAGTGTTGCCGAACTCAACTAATACAGAACCTTCAGCATAAGCTGTGTAGTTACGAGTAATTTTAATTGGACGAATTTGATCTACAGCGCGGTCATTTGGACGCATTGGTATCTACCTTATTAACAGTCTGAAGTGATTTACTATCGAAAGAGTGCATCACCTAAGAAAGGGGTGAGACAGTTTTGATTGGGGCAAGATTATATAGCAGTTTATCATGCAAAGCTATCCATCATGAAAGGCGACAAGCTTCGGGAGCACACCATATCGTGATACTATGCGTGCGCGTTATTTTCAGAATGATAAAAGACAGGAAAATTCGATGATTTATAGTATGACCGCGTATGCACGCAAAGAAGTAAAAGGCGATTGGGGTACAGCAGTATGGGAAATCCGTAGTGTAAACCAGCGCTACCTAGAAACTTACTTCCGTATGCCTGAACAGTTCCGTGGTTTAGAACCAATCTTGCGTGAGCGTTTCCGCAAGCGTCTAGCGCGCGGCAAGGTTGAGTGTAACCTGCGCTTTGAAGCAAACCCTGCAGCAAAGGGCGAACTAAGCATTAATGAAGGTTTGGCTCAGCAAGTAATTAATGCTGCGAACCAAGTTATGACCATGACAGGTGAAGACAGCCGTCTGAACCCATTCCAAGTCATGAACTGGCCTGGCGTGATGGAAACGCCAGAGCAAGACATGGATGCCATCAACAAAGACCTACTTGAAGCATTCAACGATGCAATCGCAGAATTCATTGATGCTCGTGCTCGTGAAGGCGAAAACATGAAGGCGCTAATCGTTCAGCGTTTAGATGCAATCACTGAAGAAGTAGTTAAAGTTCGTGCACGCATGCCTGAGATCCTAGAGTGGCAACGTGAGCGTCTTCTTACCAAATTTGAAGATGCGAAAATTGAACTTGAAGGTTCTCGTGTTGAACAAGAGCTTATCCTACTCGCACAGAAGTCAGACGTAGCAGAAGAGCTAGACCGTCTAGACTCTCACGTGAAAGAAGCGAACGTAGTGTTGAAGAAAGGTGGCGCTTGTGGCCGTAAGCTAGACTTCATGATGCAAGAGTTCAACCGTGAGTCAAACACGCTAGCGTCTAAGTCTATCAGCACAGACATCACAGCATCAGGCGTAGAGCTTAAGGTTCTTATCGAACAGATGCGTGAGCAGATTCAGAATATTGAATAACAGTTTGTCAGTAACACGCTGTGAATAAGCTATTAGCTGAATCAGTGTTGATTAGATCAAGATAAGCTCCTAGTTTTAGGGGCTTTTTTTATGGATGCAATAAGGCCAATCAGGTTGAGCAGGTTGTTACGCAGGAGATTTGTTTGGAGCAAGAGATAGATACAGCTATAGATAAAACAGAGAAGCGGATGTAACAAAGGATTTTAGAATATCTTGAGGGGGATATTACAGGTGGAACTAGAGGGGAAAGATTTAAAGGAGAAAGTGACGCAAGTTGCTAATGCAACCTGCGCCGACTTAAAATCTTATAGAGCTACAACGTTTGCAGCTTGAAGACCTTTTTGGCCTTGCTCTACTTCGAAAGACACTTGTTGGCCTTCTTTAAGAGTCTTGAAACCTTCAGAAGCGATTGCACGGAAGTGTACGAATACGTCTGCGCCGCCGTTGTCTTGAGTTAGGAAACCGAAGCCTTTCTCTTCGTTAAACCATTTTACTACGCCGTTTGTTTTGTTAGACATGATGTGTCCCTTATATAAAAATAAAAAATTAATCGCCAAAAGTGCGATGCGCTGAAAGCTTGAATTATTTAATGTATCTATGAAGCTAAGGGAAACACTGAGAATAACAATGAAGCAATACTAAGGGTTTTACTTTACAACTGGATGTTTCATTTAATAACCCTGAAAACAGAGCGACGCCATTCTTGGTGATCTTAGCCTGCTTGTAAAGCGTTATTTGGATAAATTGATGTTTTTTTGTTCAACTAACCCAATTAAAAACCCAACGATATCGCTGGGCTTCATTTATAAAACCTTAACCTTCAAAGTGTTACTCATCTGGCTGCTTGGTTCGAAGGTCTACATACGGCCAATAATGATGCCCAACACGAATCAAGAGTGTTGCAGCAGCTAAGATAAATGCCGCTAAAGATAACCAAACGATCAATACTGCATCGAGCTCTTTCATACCCAAAGTGATGTAACGAGCAATCGCCATCATCGCGATATAGATTGGGTATCGCACTGGGATCTTACCGTTCATCACAAACTGTTGAACCATCGCCAACACTTCTAAATAGATGAACATCAATAGAATGTCGGTCAGTTGTACACGGCGTTCAGCGAAGACATGCATGAACTCTTCGACCATCGCAAACAAGGTCGCGAGCGTGATCGCCACCAGCAATACCGCTTCCATAATGTGGAACACTTTTAAAAACGGCTTACTAAAAGATTTGGGTAAATGAGAAGGCATAGTCACTCTTCAAAAAATAATTAATCCAGTCTCTACAATAGCATGCATCAATATAAGTCGCGTACTCTCTATCGGATAACACCATCGATTGCACACGTTTTATAGAAGCAACAGATACAAAAATGACCCCACATTCACTGTAGAGCCATCTATTGATCTTTTACTTAATAGTAGCTAATTAGCCTTTAAAGCAGAATCAGGTAAGTTAAGAACACCACACAGGCCGTAGATAAGTGGATGCACTTCTTTATACAAACCAAAACCACTAAAAATAAACTCAATTAAATTAAGTACCTAGGTTTGAAAGTGTCATAATAGTACACGCTGATATCGGAGTTACTATGGTTCAAAATCGTCATTTGGAATAGCAGATAAGATTCCTCTCTTCTGCATGCCCTTTACTGAACAAAAACAACTGGTCACCTTTCACTTTATACATCAGTTCAATTTTAGCTCTTACCAGAGCGTCCATATCACGAACAAAAATCTCATTGCCAGTTGGCTTTAGATTCCAGTCGATATGTTGATAGGCAACCGATAGGAGACCATTCTCAGCAATGTAGTTTGCTTCATAATAGACTTCGTAGGGCTTGGTTTCTCCGACAAGTGTCTGAACATAACCTTTCTGAAAAATCAGCAAACTGTCATTTGAGGTAAACTCTAAAATAGAGCGATCAGCGATCTCTTGATAGTGACGATACCCTTGCGAAACAAACCCCTCATCAAGCTGAACACATGCCCAACGACTACCCGCTAACTGTTGTTGCTCAAACTTCCATTGATACAACGCCACACCGATGACACAGGTAGCAAGCGCAATATTGAAAACGACGACCGATTTTATCCGCATATTGATCGAGCCCTCCTAATTGCTTTCACCACCGTCTCTGATAAATCATCAATACTCACCGAATGATTCACGTAGCTTGCGTTCTTACTGCCGTGTTTCGCAAAAGCAAAAGTTTTAATCATATAAACGTCGTCGTCATAAGCAGACTCTGCGATTCGCAGATACATATCCGCATGACAGGTTGGAAACGATTGAGTCGCTAACTCATATGCGAGCAGTCGACCGTCACTTATTAAATAAGCACTGTCATAAAGATAAAAATCGGTCACGCCAATCTGAAAATGTTGATACTCACTAGGCTGGAGAAACTGTGGCTTTCGGATAAAAGGCTTAGTAAAAAAAACGAACACCAAACAGGCTAGCAGCAATACCGTCACAAACCCATGCCAAGAATACATGTTCATTTTCAAGGTAGGGGCAGGCTTAAGGCTCACCTCTTCTAAAACGATTTCTTGCTCTTGGCTAACCCGAATTGCTCGGTTTCCTATTTTCTTAATCGGCTCTTTGCCACTGTGAATGTTCAGAACGTAGCCAATTTTGCTGACTGTTTTCAAGGTGACATCGTGCGCGCCCAACTGCTCGAAGTTTTTCCTTAAACCTGAAATGACATTAGTTATCGCTTGGTCAGTGACTAATGCGCCCCCCCAACACGTTTCAAATAGTTGTTCACGAGTAACGTGAACACCCTGGTTTTCAAGTAACAAGCTCAACACTGCATATGGAAGCGGGCGTAATTGAATACATTCCCCATCGGCATTCGATAAAGTTAGAGTCGTTGGATCGAGAATCAAATTGGAAAAACAGACTCTATGCATACACTCACTATTACCGAAATTAGGGCTCACGTAACCAAAAAAACACACGCGTGAAGAACTGGATCCTACCATTACCAAGTCAACTGCGTAAGCATTGAGTACAATCCATCTACCTAAAGCAAAAGTTCCTACAGAAAAAACACAACATCAACTATATCAATGAATTATGCAATAAAGATAAAAACATATAAAAGGAAAATCATCAATAAACCGACAACTCATGAAGTTTATATGAATTCCATCTTTAGTTTTATATTGTCATTGAACACATAATGCACACCACTTTTTATTCCCGATGAGATGAATCTAATGAAAAAAGCAGTGATCCTTCTGGCGGCATTTTCTGCCTTTGCCGGTGCCCAAGAGCAAGCAGTTGAGAAAGACGTATCAGGCTTTTACCTAGGTGGTGGTTTTGGTACCACAACTTACGATGACGATGCCGCGTTTTCTACACTAGAAACAAAATACTCAACGCTTAAGTTGATTGGTGGCTATCAATTTAACCGCATTGTTGGCGTTGAAACACAATTCACCAAATACAGTAATATAACAGCACCAGGCTTGTCAGGTTATGCTATCGAGACAGCAGGCATATCTATTGCTGCAAACCTTGGCTACACCTTTGATAGCGGTTGGCGTCCATTTGGTACCATAGGTCTAACGCAGCTTTCATTTGATGTTGATGACTATGGTAGCAAAGATGAAACAGCATTGCGTCTGGGCGCAGGTGTAGAATACACACCAGCAAGCCTTGAGAACCTAAACTTCCGTGTGGCTTACGAAGTTGATACCTTCAGCGTTGATACTGGCCACTGGTTATACAATGATGTGACCGTCCAACTTGGTAGCTTCTACGCTGGCGCAACGTACAAATTCTAATAACGAACACTTCGTTGGCTAGTAAACGTAAAGAGGCGACCACCGTCGCCCTTTTTAGATGAACATCAGCAGAATAGCGGTAAGTTGAACTCAACGTTCAGCAAAAACGAGCATAAATTTAAGATACAACAGATACAAAAATGGCCCCACATTCACTGCGGAGCCATCAGTTTGCCTTTTACTTAGCGACCTTTAAGGCTAATTAGCCTTAAAGCAGAATCAGGTAAGTTAAGAACACCACACACAGTCCGTAGATAAGCGGGTGTACTTCTTTGCGCTTACCTGCCACAACCATTGTGAATGCGTAGCTGATGAAACCCATCGCCATACCGTTCGCTGGAGAGAAGCTTAACACTGTAAACATGATGGTGAAGAAGGCTGCAATGCGTGACTCTTTCTTTTCCCAGTTAATCTGACCAAGGCGACCTACCATGTAAATACCCACAACTACCATCGCCGGCGCAACCATGGCTGCCGAGAAGATAGAGAAGATTGGGTATAGGAATAGCGAGATTAGGAACAAACCCGCAACCATGACTGCCGCTAAGCCCGTTTTCGCACCTTGAGAAGACGCAATACCTGACTCAGAGAAAGCCGTAATCGACGTTGTACCCAGAATAGAGCCAATCACAGTACCGCCTGCATCAGCCACTAGAGCCGACTTCGCGTTTGGCACCTTACCGTCTTTATCAATGATTCCTGCATCGCGGCCAACACCAACGATCGTGCTCAAGCCATCGAAGAAATCGACAATCAGGAAGATAAGCACGATGAATAATAGGTCGAACATTTTCTCTGGCGTGAAAGCAGAGAAATCGAAGATAGCGCCGAAGCTACCTGCCATGCTTGGTGGCATAGCTACTAACTGTTCTGGGATTGGCGCGTTTGATGTACCCATAAATACGTCAGCAAGAATAGTTAGTGCAATTGCCGACACAAATGAAATGAATGTAGCGAGCTTGATATCACGAACCATACAGCCTAGTGCGATGAAGATACTTACATAAGCGATGATCACTTTTGGATCTGAGATATCACCTAGACCAACCAACACGAATGGGTTAGAAACGATAATGCCTGCATTCTTCAGACCTAAAAAAGCAATAAACAGTCCGAGAGATACGGTAATTGCCAGTTTCAAGTCTTCAGGGATCGACTCAATCATCGACTTACGAATATTAGTCAGTGAGAACGCAAGATAAAGTATGCCCGACAAGAAGATGCCGAATAGCGCTTCATTCCAAAGTACCGCGACTGAACCACTTAATAGCAAGCCTTTAAAGAAGCCGTTCATACTCATGCCCGGCGCAAGCATCACTGGATAGTTGCCCCAAATACCCATGATTAGGGTCGAAATAGCCGCAGCAAGTGCTGTTGCAGTAAACACGGCACCTTTATCCATTCCAGGAATACCACCCAAAATCGCTGGGTTGACCGCCAGAATGTAACTCATCGCCAAGAAAGTAATGAAACCCGCGTACAGCTCAGTGCCAATCGTGGTTTTTCTTTCAGTGATTTTAAACAACGAATCAAGTGAGCCAGAAGAGTTCTGGGCTTTTAGGGTGGAATCGGTACTCACAACAAAACCTATGCAATAAATTAAGAATTTGGTGATTCAAATGCTGTGAGAATAGAGAAGTCTCTACACTAAAAACTGTAGTCACCAAGATAGGCTCGGTAGTAGAAACATTTGATCCATTTCATCAAACATATACAGCATTTAATCGTTTGCGCGGATTGTAAGGATTGAGATTAAAACTTCAACAGATTTTGTCCAGATCACATAAAAAAGTGCAGATGGTGAGTGATTACATTTCTACAAAGATCCTCATGAAGATCATTCGCCAATAAATAACGATCAAGCCAGTTGTTCTCAATCATCTAAATATGCTACTCTTCGCCTCCATTTTTCTGACCTAATTTTCACCAGTTGCTTCTATTAGTTTTACTCGTTATCTCTTTATAGACGTAACCAACGGAACAACAATTAGAGTCAGTGCTATCTTTTATAGTGTAGGTCTATTGCCTTCACTCAATCCAACCAACAGTGGAAATATACAGATGGGCAAAGGTACTCTTTACATCGTATCTGCACCTAGTGGCGCAGGTAAGTCGAGCTTGATCTCAGCAATGCTAGAAACCAATCCAACCTACGCAATGAAGGTATCTGTTTCACACACCACTCGCGGTATGCGCCCTGGTGAAGAGAATGGTGTTCACTACCACTTTGTAGAAAAACATCACTTCGAAGATCTTATTGGTAAAGGTGAGTTCCTAGAGTACGCTGAAGTGTTCGGCAACTACTACGGTACTTCACGCGTTTGGATTGAAGAAAACCTAGACCGCGGTATCGATGTATTCCTAGATATCGACTGGCAAGGCGCTCGTCAGATCCGTGAACAAATGCCTCAAGCGAAGAGTGTATTCATTCTTCCACCATCAAATGGTGAGCTAGAGCGTCGTTTGAATGTTCGCGGTCAAGATAGCGACGAAGTTATTGCGAAACGCATGAGCGAAGCAAAATCAGAGATTTCTCACTATGCAGAATATGATTATGTGATCGTGAATGATGACTTTGATGCAGCCCTAATGGACTTCAGAGCTATCATTCGTGCGGAACGTTTAAAAGAAGATAAGCAAGCAGCGAAATACAGCGGCATGCTTACTGCTTTATTAGCGGAATAATCTAGATCCCCTAGATTTTCCATTGAGATAAGTATACGGTGATCTAGAAAGTCTCTAGTTAAACTTGTATACTTTCTCGTCATCAAAAATTTATTAGTTAATTACTATTTGGAGTCCTCATGGCACGCGTAACTGTTCAAGACGCTGTTGAAAAAGTTGGCAACCGTTTCGACCTAGTTCTTATTGCGGCTCGCCGCGCACGTCAAATGCAAACTGGCGGTAAAGATTCACTAGTGCCTGAAGAAAACGATAAACCAACGGTTATCGCTCTTCGCGAAATCGAAGAAGGTCTTATCACTAAAGACGTACTAGATGCTCGTGAGCGTCAAGAGCAACAAGAGCAAGAAGCGGCTGAACTTGCAGCAGTAAGCAGCATCGCTCACACTCGTTAAAAGCGTCATTCGAACTAATTAACCTTCCGGGCCTTTAATTTGTATCTATTCGATAGCCTCAAAGACGTTGCCCAAGAATACCTAACAGAGCCTCAAATTGAGGCTCTGCGTCAATCTTATGTGGTAGCGAGAAACGCCCATGAAGGGCAAACCCGTTCAACGGGTGAACCATACATAATCCACCCTGTTGCTGTTTCAAGAATCCTGGCAGAAATGCGTCTGGATATCGAAACCCTGCAAGCAGCCCTACTCCACGATGTAATTGAAGATACTGAAGTTACAAAAGAGGAGCTAGAAGCTCAATTTGGCAATACTGTTGCTGAACTGGTTGATGGTGTATCTAAGCTGGATAAGCTTAAATTTCGTGATCGCAAAGAAGCGCAAGCAGAGAACTTCCGCAAGATGGTTCTCGCCATGGTGCAAGACATCCGCGTTATCTTGATCAAATTAGCTGACCGTACTCACAACATGCGTACACTTGGGGCTCTTCGTCCTGATAAAAAGCGTCGTATTGCTCGTGAAACCCTCGAGATTTATTCTCCGCTAGCTCACCGTCTTGGTATTCATAACATCAAGACCGAACTAGAAGAGCTGGGATTTGAAGCCCTTTATCCTAACCGTTATCGCGTACTTAAAAACGTAGTGAAAGCTGCGCGTGGTAACCGTAAGGAGATGATCCAACGTATCCATAGCGAAATCGAGGGCCGCCTTGAAGAAGTCGGTTTGCCTGCTCGCGTACTTGGTCGTGAAAAGAACCTGTTCTCCATCTATAACAAGATGAAAACTAAAGAGCAGCGCTTCCACACCATTATGGACATCTACGCTTTCCGCGTGGTGGTTGATACCCCAGATACTTGTTATCGCGCACTTGGTCAGGCTCACAGCCTGTACAAGCCTCGCCCTGGCCGCATGAAAGATTACATTGCGGTACCAAAAGCCAACGGCTACCAATCTCTGCATACGTCAATGATCGGCCCTCATGGGGTGCCAGTTGAGGTTCAGATCCGTACTGAAGATATGGATCAAATGGCAGACAAAGGTGTCGCGGCGCACTGGTCTTACAAAGGCAATGGTTCGCGTAGCAGTAATGGCACAACCGCACAGGTTAAAGCACAACGTTGGATGCAGAGCTTACTTGAGCTGCAACAAAGCGCGGGTAACTCATTCGAGTTCATTGAAAACGTTAAGTCTGATCTGTTCCCAGATGAAATCTTTGTATTCACGCCGAAAGGTCGCATTGTCGAACTTCCTGCGGGCGCAACAGCGGTCGATTTTGCTTACGCGGTACATACCGATGTCGGCAACATGTGTGTAGGCGCTCGTGTAGACATGAACCCTTACCCACTCAGCAAATCGCTGAAGAACGGTCAAACCATTGAGATCATCAGTGCTCCGGGCGCACGTCCGAATGCAGCATGGCTCAACTACGTGGTGACATCACGTGCGCGCACTAAGATCCGACAGGTTCTGAAAACCATGCGTCGTGAAGAATCGATTACTTTAGGTCGTCGTCTACTGAATCACGCACTTGGCGAACACTCGATTGGCGATATCGGCCAAGAGAACGTTGAACATGTTTTGTCTGATCTGCGTCTCGATAACATTGAAGACTTACTAGCATCGATTGGTCTTGGTGAGCTGATGAGTATCGTGATTGCTCGTCGCCTACTGGGTGATGCTGACGAACTAACTGAAGTGGAAAACAACAGCGATACACCAAGGAAGAAACTTCCTATCCGTGGTGCTGAAGGTCTACTGCTGACGTTCGCCAACTGTTGTCACCCGATTCCAGATGATCACATCATTGCCCATGTATCTCCAGGTCGTGGCCTTGTGGTTCACCGTGAAACGTGTCCAAACGTTCGTGGTTACCAAAAAGAACCAGACAAGTACATGGCGGTTGAATGGTCTGACGATTACGACCAAGAGTTCACAGCTGAGCTTCAGGTTGATCTGCAGAATCACCAAGGTGCACTGGCTGAGCTAACTAATGTTATCTCGAAAACAGGCTCTAACATTCACGGTATTTCTACCGAAGAACGTGACGGTCGCCTGTACACAGTGACTATCTTGCTGACCACTAAAGATCGTGTTCATCTTGCAAGCATTATGAAAAAGCTACGTGTGATGCCACACGCGCTGAAAGTAAGACGTCGTAAGAACTGATCCAAAAGCAGATGAGAGATACGAGTCTCGAGATGCGAAGAGCACAAGCTTTTCACTACTCAACTCTCCGTATTTCGAGTCTGCTTTAATTTTTTGTACCGCCCTGTTCTTTTCTTAGCTCGCTTACCCACATCCCGCATCTGCTCCTAATCTCTTCGTATCTCGTTTACCCGCATCCCGAACCGGCTCTTAATCTCTTCGTATCTCGTTTACCCGCAACCCGAATCTGCTCTTAATCTCTTCGTATCTCGTTTACCCACATCCCGCATCTGCTCTTCATCCTTTCGCATCCCGCATCTGCCCTTAATCTTTTCGAATCTCGTTTACTCGCATCCCGTATCTGCTTCTAAGCTTTATCCTGTACAAAAATCCAGTAAAATGCTTGAATAGATCATCTCTCTTACGTTTATGAGCCTTGTTATGTCACAGCTTTTATCTGCTATCCCTCTCAACTCTTTATCTGGAGTCGGCGCTAAAGTCGCAGAGAAACTGGAGAAGGTTGGGCTTAATAACGTACAAGACCTGCTATTTCATCTCCCTTTACGCTATGAAGATAGAACACGCATCTATCCGATCGTAAAACTGCACGCTGGCCTTTGGGCTGCGGTGCAAGGCAAGGTGATGCATGTTGATACCATTTTCGGTAAACGTAAGATGCTCGCAGTAAAGATCAGTGATGGGAATGGCACCATTACCCTACGCTTTTTCAACTTCACTGCCGGAATGAAGAATAACTTTGCCGAAGGCAAACAAGTACACGCCTACGGTGAAATCAAGCGCGGCAATATGGGGCTGGAGATCGTCCACCCTGACTACAAGTTCTTTGCCCCAAGGCAGCAGCCAGATGTTGAAGCGAACCTAACGCCGGTGTACCCAACCACTGAAGGGCTAAGACAAGTCACGCTGCGTAACCTGGCAGACCAAGCGTTAGAGCTTATCGACAAAGCAGCCGTCAATGAGTTGCTACCATCTGGTTTATACGATCACCAAATCACCCTAGCACAAGCGCTGCATACCATTCACAGACCACCTCCGGGCATTGACCTAGAGCTGTTTGATGAAGGTAAACACCCTGCGCAACTGCGTCTGATTATGGAAGAGTTACTGGCTCAAAACCTGTCGATGCTGTCAGTTCGCAGCAAAGGGCAACAAGACAAAGCGATGCCATTTCCTCCAGTAAATACGCTTAAAGATAAGCTGCTGGCTCAGCTGCCGTTTTCTCCAACCAATGCTCAAGCACGAGTGACTAAAGAGATCGAAGCTGACTTGGAAAAGCCGCACCCTATGATGCGCTTAGTACAAGGGGATGTAGGTTCAGGTAAAACCTTGGTTGCTGCATTGGCGGCGGTTCGAGCGTTAGAACATGGTCAACAGGTCGCTTTGATGGCACCAACTGAACTATTAGCAGAGCAGCACGCGATCAACTTTGCCAACTGGTTTGAAGCAATGGGCATTCAAGTGGGTTGGCTTGCAGGAAAACTCAAAGGTAAGGCTCGTGAGACTGAACTGGCGCGCATTGCCAGTGGCGAAGCACAAATGGTTGTCGGTACTCATGCTCTCTTCCAAGAGCATGTCGAGTTCAAAAACCTTGGTCTCGTGATCATTGATGAGCAGCACCGATTCGGTGTCCACCAGCGACTAGAACTGCGCGAGAAAGGCGCAAAGCAAGGTTACTACCCTCACCAATTAGTGATGACGGCAACGCCAATTCCACGAACGCTCGCAATGACGGCCTATGCCGATCTCGAAACCTCAATTATTGATGAGCTACCACCGGGGCGAACACCGATTCAAACCGTGGCAATTCCAGATACCAAACGTGATGACATTGTTGAGCGGGTGCGCAATGCGTGTCTCAATGAGGGCAAGCAAGCCTATTGGGTGTGTACGCTAATTGATGAGTCAGAAGTATTAGAAGCTCAAGCCGCGGCTGACACAGCAGAAGAGCTGCAACGAAAGCTGCCAGATGTGAAAATTGGCTTGGTGCACGGCCGAATGAAACCCGCAGAGAAACAAGCGGTGATGCAGGAATTCAAAGACAACAAACTGCACCTTTTGGTTGCGACAACCGTGATCGAAGTCGGTGTGGATGTACCGAATTCGAGCTTAATGATCATCGAGAACCCAGAGCGTCTAGGCCTAGCACAACTGCACCAACTGCGTGGCCGTGTTGGCCGTGGTTCAGTCGCAAGCCACTGTGTGCTGCTGTATCACTCTCCACTATCAAAAACCGCTCAGAAGCGCTTAGGGGTACTGCGTGAAAGTAACGATGGCTTTGTGATTGCTCAGCGAGACCTAGAGATCCGTGGCCCAGGTGAGCTACTTGGCACTAAACAGACCGGCTTGGCTGACTTTAAGATTGCCGACTTAATACGAGACCAACGTTTAATCCCTGAAGTGCAGCGTATCGCCCGCCATATTCACGATAGCTTCCCAGACAATGCTAAGGCGATCATCAATCGCTGGTTAGGCGAGCGCGATGTCTATTCTAAGGCGTAATTAGCCATTATATTCCCGCTTAAAACGTAAAAAGGCTTCCTCAAGGAAGCCTTTTTAGTGCGTATAGTCCAAGCCTAAGGTTTCACAGGGAAACTGATCTGCGCTTTTAAGCCACCTTCACTGCGGTTATTGACCACTACAGCACCTTGGTGCTGGCTGACAATACGTTTCACGATCGCTAAACCTAAGCCCGTACCTTCGCTGCCACGAGCCGTGTCACCACGTGTGAAGGGTTCAAACAACTTACCGATCTGGTCTTGTGGAATACCCGGACCATTATCTTCTACCGTAACCCAAGCTAACTTGTTATCCGCCGTCATGCCGGTCGATACCTTCACCCAGCCATTACCATAGCGCAGCGCGTTCACCACCAAGTTACTCACTGCACGCTTCATTGCGATCGGGTTGCCCAACGCAGGTTTCATGGTTTCTGGAATATCGGTTTCAATCTGGACCTCATAGCCACCTTCAGAGCTAGAGACTTCTCGCGCAATATCATCGACAAACACCGCTTGGAATGAGTCTCTGTCAACAGGCTTTAGGTAATCCATGAACTGACTGATGATCTCGTTACACTCTTCGGTATCACTGATGATGCCTTCCGCTAAGTAGCTGTCTTCTGGCGACATCATCTCGGTTGCTAAGCGAATACGCGTTAACGGAGTACGCAAATCATGACTGATTCCTGCCATCAACAAAGCGCGGTCTTCTTCCAATTCTTGTATGCCTTTCGACATTTGATTGAAAGCTCGTGTTACTGAGCGAATTTCTTGCGCACCTTGAACCGGCAATGGCGGTGGAATATCGCCGCGCCCGACACCTTGCGCGGCTTTCTCTAGCGCTATCAACGGCCGGTTTTGTAAGCGGATAAACAACCAACCACCTACGACAATCAACAACGCCATGATCAGACTGTTACGAAATAGTGGTGCAAAATCTTCTTCTTGCAACTCAGAAAGAGGAATACGAATCAGAGAGTTGGGCAGCTGCGCAATGTCCATCCACAGCACATAGCTCTCTTTACCCAGAATCAACCGTACTTCGGTTTCAGAGCCTAGCTCTTTGGTCATCTCCTCGCTCATCAAGTCAATCGCAACCGCGTGGTAATACTCACCCGCCGCTTCACTGTTTTTCGCGTGAACGGTTACCCCGAGTTGTTCAAGTACACGCTGACGCAATGGCGCATCAATCTCGATATCACTGCCTTGGTCTAATACTAGGTTTAACTCATGCGCCAGAATCTTATTAAACTGCTGCAAACTCGGCATCAATGCATAGTTAAACACTGCGTAGTAAGAAAAGATTTGGCTAGCGACCAAGAGCGTTAAGAAAAGCACTATCGACTGAGTAAAGGAGCTACGTATGCGCATAGAAGACCTAAAATGGAGGTTAGGGAAACAGAGACATGATAGAAACTATAACTCTAATCTCTTGTGCTGAATACAAAGCGGGCCATCACATATCAATGAGATGGCCCGTAAATAGAGAATTCTGAATCACAGAATCAATAAAGCTGCTGTCGAGCTTTTAATACTAGATTACACAGCCTTACCATCAGGAACGAAGACATAACCTAAGCCCCACACTGTTTGGATATAGCGAGGTTTGCTTGGGTCTTCTTCCACTAGACGACGCAGACGCGAAATCTGAACATCGATAGAACGTTCCATCGCTGAATACTCACGGCCACGAGCCATGTTCATCAGCTTATCGCGAGACATTGGCTCACGCGCATTGGTTACTAGTGACTTAAGTACTGCAAATTCGCCAGAAGTAAGCGGCATTGGCTCTTCACCACGGAACATTTCACGTGTACCTAGGTTTAGGCGGAATTCACCAAACTCAACCACAGACTCTTCTGTACTTGGCGCGCCTGGTGCTTCAATTACTTGGCGACGCAGTACCGCTTTAATGCGAGCAAGCAGCTCACGTGGGTTAAATGGTTTTGGCAGGTAATCATCAGCACCTACTTCCAAGCCCACAATGCGATCCACTTCATCACCCTTTGCAGTAAGCATCAGGATTGGTAGCGAGTTGTTTGCGTTTCGTAGACGACGACAAATAGATAGGCCATCTTCGCCCGGCAACATCAAATCCAATACCATCAAGTGAAAATTTTCACGGGTTAACAGGCGGTCCATTTGCTCACTGTTTGCCACGCTACGCACTTGAAAGCCTTGCTCTGACAGATAGCGTTCTAACAGTGCACGTAAACGAGCATCGTCATCGACCACTAAAATTTTGTAGTTTTCTTGCATGTAATGGTTCCACCTATTAAAGCTTAAACCTAAGGTTAAGCATTCTTGGTAAATTGTATATTGGTATAAGACATTAAAAATGTAACATTATTGGAGAAAAAGTCGCCTAAATAATTGTTAACGTATGTTGCCTTTCTATATATTCTATCTTAGATCATCATTTCATTAAGTCAGATTTATGAAAACCAAACTTATCACTCGAGAAGGTTATAACAAGCTCAAAGCAGAACATGACCACTTATGGCACGAGAAACGTCCAGAGATCACCAAAATAGTCACTTGGGCGGCAAGCCTAGGAGATCGTTCAGAAAACGCAGATTACACCTTCAATAAGCGTTTGCTTCGACAGATTGATCGCCGAGTACGTTTCTTAAGAAAGTTCCTACCTGATGTCACGATCGTTGATTACTCTCCACAACAAGAAGGTAAGGTATTTTTCGGTGCTTGGGTCGAAATTGAGAATGATGATGGGGAAATTAAGAAGTTTCGAATTGTCGGCCCAGAAGAGATCTACGGCGATGCTAAAGGTTATATCTCTATCGACTCACCCATGGCTAGAGCTCTGCTCAAGAAAGAAGTGGATGATGAGTTTACGGTAAAGACACCGGAAGGCGACAAAGAGTGGTTCATTAACTCGATTCGCTACGCAGACAATCAATAACCAAACCTAATATACACTTAGCAATGAGCTGAGTGTTCAAGTAAACCCAAACGCCAGATAAAAGAAAACCCCGCTAGGCTTTCGCCTGACGGGGTTAAGTCTCTATCGCAGCAATCCGGCTACTGTTTATCTCTTCGAGATAAGGTGCTCCCTGCATCTTTCCTTGATAGTGGCTAAATCCTTTAACCAATTTCCTTTTTGTTCATCGCCATCCTAGCGGTGTCCATTCTAGCCTGTCATCCTGACTGGCGAATCTCATCCAGAGATTATAACTTCCTTGCTGACCACTCATCCTAAGTAATCAAATCTTCATCCTGAAGATACCTAGTCCGTTAGGCTTTTTCCTGTTCCTGCCAACTCCCTGTCGACAAGTTAAATATTACGGTATTTGGGCGAGTTTCCTAGATAGTCCCAAAAAACATTTCAGGTGAGAAATATACCCGCAAACACTCAACATAATAAAATCAGCAACTTAAGTTAATATTAAGACGATTTCATCGGTTTAAAGTGACTTAGTCTCACATCACTTGTAAGAGATCTCGCACAAAGCGGGTATCACAAACGGAAATTCGACTTCTGACAGGATAATTACACAGTCAAAGCTAGAAAAAGAGTACGCTCACCCCCATGTATTTGTCATGATATTAAATAAGAGATTCATCGGATGAGCCAAGCTATCTGTCGACTGATCGCTGAAGAACTGAATGTCCGTTCTGAGCAAGTCACTGCCGCAGTAAACCTAATTGACGACGGTAATACCGTTCCCTTTATTGCCCGCTACCGTAAAGAAGTTACGGGTGGCTTAGACGATACCCAACTACGTAACCTTGATAGCCGCCTTTCTTACCTACGCGAGCTAGACGATCGTCGCCAAACGATTCTTAAGTCGATTCAAGACCAAGGTAAACTCACGCCAGAACTCGAGCGTGATATCACTCAGGCAGACAGCAAGACTCGCCTAGAAGATTTATACCTGCCTTACAAACCAAAGCGCCGCACCAAAGGTCAGATCGCGATTGAAGCAGGCTTAGAGCCACTTGCCGATACGCTATGGAATGAACCACAGCACGATCCGGAAACGGAAGCAGCGAACTTCATTAGCAACGACAAAGGCATTGCCGATACCAAAGCTGCACTCGATGGCGCACGTGCGATCATCATGGAACGCATTGCGGAAGACGCAAACCTGCTTGAAAAGATTCGTCAACACCTAAACCGTAATGCAGAGCTTGGTGCTCGTGTTGTGGCTGGCAAAGAGAACGAAGGTGAGAAATTCAAAGACTACTTCGAGCACAACGAAGCGCTTAGCAAAGTACCGTCTCACCGTGCGCTTGCAATGCTGCGTGGCCGCAATGAAGGCTTCCTAACACTGGCGATGAACGCTGACCCGGATCAAGAAGAAGGTGTACGTGGTTCATACTGCGAGAACATCATCTCTGATCACTACGGTATTACCCTAAGCAGCGCACCTGCGGATGCATGGCGTAAGCAAGTGATCAGCTGGGCATGGCGCATCAAGGTTTCTATGCACATGGAAACCGAATTGATGGGCGCGATGAAAGAGCGTGCTGAGATCGAAGCGATTGAAGTGTTCGCCACCAACCTTAAAGATCTGCTAATGGCAGCACCAGCTGGTCCTCGTGCCACATTAGGCTTAGATCCAGGTTTACGTACCGGTTCAAAAATCGCCGTTGTGGATTCAACTGGTAAGGTTCTAGCGACAGAAACTATTTACCCTCACCCACCACAAAAGCAATACGACAAATCAGCACACGTTGTTGAACAGATGGTTCGTCAGTTCAACGTTGACCTGATTGCGATTGGTAACGGTACGGCTTCACGCGAAACCGATAGCTTTGTGGCTGATGTGATTAAGCGCGGCAACCTAAAAGCGCAAAAAATTATTGTTAGCGAAGCAGGTGCTTCAGTTTATTCAGCGTCTGAGCTAGCGGCGAAAGAGTTCCCGAACATGGACGTATCGATCCGTGGTGCAGTATCTATCGCTCGTCGTCTACAAGATCCATTGGCTGAGCTCGTGAAGATTGATCCTAAATCGATCGGGGTGGGCCAATACCAACATGACGTTAGCCAAACCATGCTTGCTAAACGTCTAGATGCGATTGTCGAAGACTGTGTAAACGCCGTAGGTGTTGATGTGAATACCGCGTCTGCCGCGCTACTTACTCGCGTAGCAGGCCTTTCTAGCACCATAGCTCAAAACATCGTGGATTTCCGTGATGAGAATGGTCGCTTCGAAGCTCGTACTACACTTAAGAAAGTCGCTCGCTTGGGGCCAAAAGCCTTTGAACAGTGTGCTGGTTTCCTACGTATTATGGATGGTAAGAACCCGTTAGATGCATCATCGGTTCACCCAGAAGCTTACCCAGTAGTGAAAACTATCGCTGAGAAAAACCACAAAGACATCAAATCTCTGGTGGGTAACACCGACTTCTTACGTGGTTTACACGCGGTTGATTACACCAATGAAAACTTTGGTGTACCAACGGTCACCGACATCATCAAGGAGCTGGATAAGCCGGGACGCGACCCTCGCCCTGAGTTCAAGACTGCAACCTTCGCAGATGGTGTAAACAGCGTTTCAGACCTAGAACCAGGCATGATTCTAGAAGGTGTGGTGTCGAACGTGGCTAACTTTGGTGCCTTCGTTGACATTGGTGTTCACCAAGATGGCTTAGTGCACATTTCAGCGCTCACCGATCGCTTTGTCTCTGACCCACGTGAAGTGGTTAAAGCGGGTGACATCGTGAAAGTGAAAGTGATGGAAGTGGATGTTCAGCGTAAACGTATTGCACTAAGCATGCGTATGAAAGACGAGCCGGGACAAGACAACCGCGCGCAACGTTCAAGTGCACCTCGCACGCAAAACCGCCCGAATCAAAAGTCACAAGGTGGACAACGCCGCCGTGAGGAACCGCAGCAAAACGCGGCGATGGGTGGTGCTTTTGCCGCTGCTTTTGCTAAAGCGAAAAAATAATCCGTTAGCGTATCTGAAAAACTGAATCGCCTAAAACAGAAAACCTGCATCCCTTAGGGTATGCAGGTTTTTATTATGTGTTCAAAAAAGACATCGAAGCTTGGTTTTATTCTGCGCGTTCTAATCACAACACGATCGTTTTACAAAACAACTAGCATCTCTGATGGAGCATGAGGCGCAACAGCATGACCATAATGATATTTTATGACCTTACGTCGTTTCTCCATCTGTCCCTCCTGAATCGCCGCATCTAAAACATGCTTTGGCAGGCGAAAACGCATGGTATAGCCCTTTCCTTGGTCAGCACTGTAAGTTCTCAGTGCCAACAAGCTGAACAGCCTATCAAAAGGATCTTGTGACTCTTCTTGGCTAATCGAATTGGCCTCTGACTCGTTCTCCATTTCATAACCAGGATGGTCTGAAGGATCCCAAGCCGACTGCTGCCTTCGCTTATCGTCCGACTTTACCTTTCGCTCTGCATTGGTTTTCGCCAACGCTACTGCGGGAGCAACAGGCTCTCGAACTCTATTATCACGCGCAACTTGCTCTGTTTGCACATTAACGGACGGGGCGATAAGTGGCACACTCACTGCAGTTGCAGGTGACACAATCATCGCGAACTCCTCAAGAATCGCCCATCGTTATTGCTATAACGCTGTTGTACTGTGAGTCAGCACAACAGGCATAGCCCAACTTACCGCAATCAGCTCAGGAGAGAGTTAGGTCTGAGTATCAAGCAACACGTTGGTGTTATACCAATCGTAGTAAATAACTGATCATCCTAGCTTGTTAAAATACTCGATAACGGCGTTAGATTTTTTGATTGTAGAATAACTACTTATCGAAACTACTTGTCAAAAAAAAGCTGCCTTGTTCTCAAGCCTTTTTCCTACGCTATTTTTGAACACTTACTTACTGTGATTGGTATTAGCTTATATATCGACCAAGCCGGCGATAAATTTAGCGATTATTTTTGCGCGAAGCTAACCAGTTCACTGCAAAAGGCATCGGCTTCGGTCATAAACGGCGCATGTGAAGACTGAGTAAAGATATATTGCTCGGTATGAGGCAAGGCTGCGCCCAAGTCTTTCGCAACCTTGATTGGCACCAATCCATCTAATCGGCCATACAAGCGCAGCATTGGTACTGAAATCTCAGGCAGTTGTTCACGCAGGTCGACATCCGACAGCATCTTTAGTCCTGCTAATAATGAATCAGGGTTCGGTAATGGGCGAGACAGCACCGCTTGCTTGAGCTGTTTTACATCTTGTCTTGCTGAAGGGCTACCCATAGCTTGTAATGCCATAAAGCGTTCGATGGTGGTTTGGAAATCTTCAACCAGTTGTTCGGTGAATGCGCTTAATACGTTTGGCTGAATACCTCGCCATAACACTGGCTCTTTTGAGGCCGAGAATTTAGGAGAACTGGCGACAGTCACCAGCTTACTCACGTAGTCTGAGTGATGGAGAGCCATGTGCGTTGCGACCAAACCACCCAGTGACCAACCCACCCAAATAGCTTGTTTAGGCGCTTCGGCCAACAGTTGCTGAGCAATCTCTTCAAGATCTTGAGCGTGGCAGTGTGCGCTGTGTCCATATCCTGGTAAATCGACAACATGCACTCGGAAATCAGCTTGTAATGCATTAACGGTTTGTTGCCACACCGCACCGTTCATTCCCCAGCCGTGAACCAACACTAAATCAGGCCCTTGCCCAGAAACATGCCAATATAACCCGTCACTCATTCTCAATATTCCCTACTTTTTTCATCGGCGATTATCTGTGCTTTTCAGTATGGTGAGTAAAAGGAACACCTTAACCCAAAAGCATCACGAGCTATGTTATCTGATTGGCTACAAAAACACACACCACGTCTGGTCACACCTCAATGCCACCTGTGCAAGCTAGATAAGTCGCATAGCGATGCTCACCCTCGATGGTGTGATTCTTGTCTTAATCTCTTTGAGTCAGTTCCTCGCTGCCAACGATGTGGTTTAAAAACACTGCTCACAGTAGAGCAGTGCGGACAGTGTTTATCTCAACCTCCACCTTGGCATCGTCTCTATTGCGTTGGGGATTACACCTTTCCAACAGCACGTTACATTCAACAAATGAAGTACGCCGATAAGTTTTGGTTTGCACGCGATCTGTCAAAGTTATTGGCTTCACGTATCGAGCACCCTGCTCCGCTGATCACCAGCGTACCGCTGCATTGGCGTCGATATATTCATCGTGCCTTTAATCAAAGTCAGCTGCTTGCTAATTACACAGCTCAAGAACTTGGCGTTAAAGATGAGGTGCTGTTCCGTCGAATTCGCTCAACCGCTTCTCAGCAAGGGCTGACTAAATCCGCACGCTTACTTAATCTAAAGAGCGCTTTTACGCTGCGAAAACAAGACCTTCGAGGAACTATCCCCTCCCACGTCGCGATAATTGATGATGTTGTAACCACCGGCAGTACTGTGTATCAATTATGCCAATTACTACTTGAAGTGGACGTGAAAAGGATTGATATTTACTGCATCTGCCGCACTCCTGAGCCCTCTGGATAAAAGCTGTGAATCACTACTTGTACAGCAATCCAACAAAAAAAGGGCTGAATTACAAAACTGACAGGAGTAGAATAGCGCTAATAGCCTACAAATTTACTCAGGTATTCGTCGTGTCAAATATTACTATTACAGAAACAGCTCAAACTCATTTTGCCAATCTGCTGTCACAGCAGCCTGAAGGTACAAACATTCGTGTGTTCGTGGTAAACCCAGGCACACAAAACGCTGAGTGTGGTGTTTCTTACTGCCCAACAGATGCTATTGAAGCGTCTGACACTAAGCTTTCTTTCGACGCTTTCTCTGCTTACGTTGATGAGCTAAGCCTACCGTTCCTAGATGAAGCTGAAATTGACTTCGTTACTGACAAAATGGGCTCTCAACTAACACTTAAAGCACCAAACGCTAAGATGCGTAAAGTATCAGACGATGCACCACTTCTAGAGCGCGTTGAATACGCAATCCAAACTCAAGTGAACCCACAGCTTGCTGGTCACGGCGGTCACGTTAGCTTGGTAGAAATCACTGAAGACGGTGCTGCTATCGTTGCATTCGGTGGCGGCTGTAACGGTTGTTCTATGGTTGATGTAACGCTAAAAGAAGGCATCGAGAAAGAACTTCTTCAACAATTCGAAGGTGAACTGACTGCGGTTCGTGATGCAACTGAACACGATCGTGGTGAGCACTCTTACTACTAAGCTCTTTTACGACTAAGCACTCATGCAGTCTTAGTCAGTAAAAAGTGAAAGATTCAATAAAAAGGTTGATGTGCAAGCATCAACCTTTTTTGTTTTTAAAACAGCAGAAGTCCTTCCGAATAATATATTTCCCTTTCAATACCAATAATGGCGGATGCGTTACCATTTAGAGTAAGGTATTCAAGTGATCGCAATCGGTTCCTGCTCTAATAATTCTAGGATATGAAAACTCGGATCTAGGAACTCAACGTCATTTCCCCTATATTAGAATGACTTTATAAGAAAGAATTCCAATGAGCTGAGGAGCGAGCGCAATGACAAAAAGGACCAAGCCAGAAATTTTGGCTCAGCAAACTGTCGCTCAATCAAAACTATTCTCGATCGAGTCTCTCGATTTACGCTTTTCAAACGGTGAACAGCGCACTTACGAACGTATGAAACCTAGCGGCCGCAACGCAGTAATGATGGTTCCGATTACTGAACAAGGCGATATTCTGTTAGTGCGTGAATACGCAGCAGGCACAGAACGCTATGAACTTGGCTTTCCGAAAGGGCTTATCGATCCAGGAGAGCAGCCAAACGAAGCCGCCGTTCGCGAACTCAAAGAAGAGATTGGCTTTGGTGCCAACAAGCTTACTCCATTAAAGGAAGTGATCCTCGCTCCCTCTTACTTTTCTAGCAAAATGACGCTGTTTATCGCAGAAGACCTCTACCCAGAGAAGCTAGAAGGTGATGAGCCTGAGCCACTAGACGTTGTGCGCTGGCCACTGGCTCAAGCCGAAGAGCTGTTAACACATCTCGATTTCTGTGAGGCTCGCAGCATTACCGCCCTACTATTAACCCTTCGTGTCTTAACCAATAATTAGAACATTCAGGATCACTCGAAGAGTAAGAGAATATTTATGCCAATAACAAAAGATTTGTCTCACCTCCTACCCTCTGTCATTGAGATTGCTCGCTCTGCAGGACAACTGATTTTAGAGATCTACGAGAAAAAAGATTACGAAGAGTTCACTAAGAGTGATGACACACCAGTCACCAGTGCCGACCTTGCGGCACACAAGCTGATCTCGAAAAAGCTCAGTGAGCTCACGCCTGACATTCCAGTGCTGTCTGAAGAAGCCGCAGACATCAGCCTAGAGCAACGTTCTCAATGGGATCGCTACTGGTTAGTTGACCCACTGGACGGTACGCAGGAGTTCATTGCACGAAGTGGTGATTTCGCGACAATTATCGCCCTAATTGAACATAACAAGCCAGTAATGGGCGTGGTATATGCACCCGTTTCAGGCGTGAGCTATTACGCTTACAGTGGCAAAGGGGCTTGGAAGATCCCAGACCTTAATGACAGCGTTAAAATTAAAACGCATCGTCACGAGCTGCCAAACCAGTCAATCGCAATGGCGATCAGCCGTCGCCAAGACATCAATCGAATCACTAGCCGTATGAGCTCAGCATGGAATTATGATTTAGTTCCTTTAGGCTCAGCAGCGCTTAAGGCATGTTTAGTAGCAGAAGGGGCTGTGGATTGTTATCTGCGCCTTGGACCAACCGGAGAGTGGGATACAGCGGCAACGCAGTGCATTGTTGAAGAAGCTGGCGGTCGCATCTTAAGTACTCAACTGGAACCGCTCTCTTATAATGAAAGAGAGACGCTTGAGAACCCGAACTTCATTGTGCTTGGTGATGCTGACTTACCGTGGGCAGAGATCTTACAAGGTAAAGACTAGGCGAGCTTGCTCACTGTCACTCTCGACGATTCAAACAAAACGGGCACCTCAATGAGGTGCCCGTTTTTTATATCTCGTAATTTAGTAGCCCTTAGCTGTTTAGCTAAAAACGACCTTGATAAGTAAACTGGTACTTACCTTGGCTATCAGGGTTACCCAGCCACTTAAGCTGGCTCTGCATCGCTGGTGGGAATTCCGCACCCGGCTTAAACCAAGCCGCCGACGTGTAGCGTTGGTTAGGTGTTACGCTCGCTGAGAACTCACTGTCCACCTGTTCGCTCTTCTGAGTGCCTTTCGCTGCAATTGTGCTGCCTTCACAGTTTATGTCCGCAATCACAGGACCAAGGTCTAACGATCCAACAGGAGAGTCGACTGCAGCACCAGACCAAGCCAGTGTGCCTTCACCAGATTGACACCAAGGCTGAGCGTGAACCGCATGTTTGATCGTCAGTTCAACTTGTCCTGCAATAGAAACGGGGACTGGAATAGCCGGCGCATATTTCATCACGTTTCTTGCTGGCATGGATGCCACTAAGTTTTCTGCATACGCGCCGCTCATGCTGTACCCGACACGCCCTTTACCTGATAAGTTCATGTCGCTGTTACGACCAAAACGAACCGCCAGTTCTGCTTTGGCTTGAAATAGCTTAGAAAACTGGAAGTCCCACTGCACTGAGCCGTAATTGACACGCTGCCACGCAATATTGTTAGCGCGACCTTGCCAAACGGTGCCCTCAACGCCTTCGATGCTTAAACCACGCACAGCGGGCGCATGCTTGAGAGCAAAAGCGGCAGGCAAATGCAACAACAAGCTTACTGAGAAAAAAACGATAAAAATGACGCTGAATAACAGGCCATATTTGAAAGATAGACCGCGTTTCACATTAACCTCGTTTAAACTGTAGTCGGTTGATCTCAATAACCCCAGGGCTATCAGAGCGATCAATATCCATAAACTCAACCTCAACACCCTGCTTTTCTTTCAGGTATGTCAGCCAGTCAACGAACTTATTAAATGGCACAGGCTTAATCCATACTTGCAGCATCTCACCACGTGGTTGTACGCGTATCAACTCGATGTTAAAACGGCGCATAGAAGCAGGCACAGATTGGTTTAAAGGCTGACTGGCACTGATGCCACCGCTGCCTCGTAGCTCAACCACTTGATTCGCTTTGTCCGTTACCCAAGCAAGAAGCTGCTTCTCACTTTGAATACGACTTTGTGCAAGTTCAGCTCGCTGACTGAGTGGCTGTAATAACCCCCAATAAACGACACCCAACACCAATAAAACTGAGCAACCAACAACTAATCGTTGCTCTCTTTGACTTATTGAAGTCCACCACGCTTGGAGTGGCTCAATCATATTTCTCATCACTGATCTCCTTACGCAGGTTATTGATGGGGTTTAAGAGTAAAGCTGCCAAATACGGCATCGCCATTGCGATTCAATGGACCTTGTTCGACGGTAAACCTCTCTTCGAGCTTCACTCTCGCAGTCTCAAAGTGTTGGAAATCAGAGCTTTTCGCCTGTAGTCGAACCTCAGAGCGATTGCCATCGTAGCGAATGCTTTCGACTTCAATCGACTTCACCTGCCCTAACGTTTCTGGCAGCAAAGCTAACCAACCGAGTAAGGAATCACCATCGCCTGAGCCGCCATATTTCTTAGCTTCATCGTTCATCTGACGCTTAAGATAGCTGACTGTTGGGATACGTTGTTTACCTGGCAGCACTGCTCTAAAGATACGTTCACTCTCCATGCGGTAAGCTTGTGCTTGAGCTTCGTATTGTTGAACCTTCAACACTTGTTGAGTCACAATCACAGCCACCAGCAAACAAGCAGCAATCGCTACTTTCTGCCATACGCGCCAATATTTACTGAATGAAGATTTGGTTTTAAAGGTGCCAGTCAGTAAGTTTACGCCGCTTGTGATCGCTTGCTGGCTCAGTAAAGACATCACCAATTCCGCAGGCTTTGCCTGCCAATTCGCGCCGCTTTGCTGTTGAACGTCTTCGCTCGGCATTGCTGTATAGCTGAAGATAGTCGTCGCTTGCTCTTCGTCATCAGCAACCACCCAATCACTTTGTAAAAACATCGGTAACCATGCTTCGCTGATCGATACCGCTTGATAATTGCCTTGGCGCAGTAGCCAATGCTGGTCGATCTGCAATGCACTGATGCCAGGTTCTTCAAAAGGCACGGCCAGTGTATCTGGCAACACCTTACGGAAGATAATATTAGCTTCACGAAACAGGTCTAAAGCTTGCTTTAACCATTCGCGGTCGACACCACACACGGTAGCGTGCGTTGAGTTTTTATCTAAAATCGTCAGGTGTAAGTCTTCGATATCTTGTGCGACTTCGTCTTCTAATAAAAACGGCAGCATAGAATCGAACTGGCGAGCAGCACCTTTCGGGATCTCAACACGCTTAATTAGGCATTCATTTCCCGGCAATAAAGCGATACAGCTGCGCTTTTCAGCGTAAGGCGTTAACTCATCCAGCTGTTCCCAGCTAGACAACTCGCCACTTGCTATCACTTCTTGTTGGCTTGTCGACCAAACTAACCACTGCACAGGGCTTTGTGGTTCGCTACTCAGTCGAACGGTCAGAAACTCGCTCACTGATTCCTCCAAAACGACGGCGTACTACCGTCACTGTTTCTCGATTACTACTATAGAAAAGCGTCCGTATACGTACACGTGACTGCTCAACTAATACCTCTGCATCTAGCTCAAAATAGGCGCTATCTACAGTTAAATACGCTTTCGCTTTTTTGCTAACTTCGGCACTCACGCCAACAATGACAGGTTCAGCCATAAAAGCATCCACCGTATCCCAGCCATCAAATGGGCGTTTGTCTATTAGCTGTTTAGCATCTGACTCACTTAAGCCAGGTGCAAACATCGCCTCCAATAAAGGTGCCTGCTTTTCCGTGAGTGTATTCACGTTCAAGCGAAAATCGTCGCTAGGCAGAGCGCAAACAAACGGGCGAACCTTATTCATGACTTCACCCGTGACCTGATAAACCGCTCTTAGCTCAGATTCATCCGCCATTAAGCCATTCGCCGCCAAATAAGATGGCTTCATCGCTTCATAGGTGCTGTCTTCTACCCCCGCTGAAGAGGTGGTTCGGGTATCTGCGTCAACAAATTCCCACGTTGAGTTTGCGATAACCTCAGCCTGATAAGGCTCAACGTCTTGATTTTCTAATAAGGTTTGCCAAACCGTGATCAAATAAGGTGTCTGGTTACTTGAAGTGCTCGCCACCCCAGCTAACGAATTAAGATTAAAGCAAGCCTGAGCATCAACGATGCGTCCTTTAACTTGACCGTAATCCAATGGGTATACTTGCTCTTCTAGCGCCCATGGTTGACTTAGATTCACGGTATCACTGTCTTTGTAGCTTTGCCTAATACCGTCTTGCACCAGCGCTTCTACACCAATGCTGTACCAGTAAGCCTGTTGGTAATTCAGTTGATTACCAACGCGCTTGAATTGCGTAAACAGACGTTCCGACATACTGCCAGCGATAGTTGCCATGATCGCCAGTAGCATCAGGATAATGATCAGCGCGACACCACGCTGCTTGCGACCCATAGTAGACCTTGTCCGTGCAAGCTTGTTAGTTCGATGAGTCATTATTCCCCTCATTACTACCTGAAGAGTCACTGTTTGAAGAATCATCGGCCTGATCTAGCGTGCCACCGGGAGTGAGATAAACACGTTCTATCTCACCATAATCTTTCAAGGTTAGCTTTAATCTTACCGCTTTCGGTAGCGATTTGTCGGTTTGCCACTCTTTACCCCAGCGGCTTCCGTCATAAAACTCGAATTCCAAGCTTTCAACATCATCAAGCAAAGGCGTAATCACACCTTCTTGGCCTGCAGGGGTATCGGGGTAACGCCACCACACACGCTCAAGTGTTTCTTCTTTAATGCGATAACCCACTTTGGTGACTTCTCCGCGAGGAAACTGCTGCTGTGGGTTATGCCAACCAAGGCGAGTGAACATGATGCCAACGCTGTCGGAATCCAGTAAATACTCTTTAATTAATATCAGTTTAGATGATGTTTCTTCACCGTTGGTACGAAATTGTCGCACCGCCATCTGGCGAAAATCATTATCTAAAATGACCAAGCTACGTTGCAGTTGATTTAAACGAGCGCTGCGCTCGATTGAAAGCTCGTTGCTGCGCTGAACCTGATTGACTACCTGATAAGCCGCCATGCTTAAAGTGGCAAAGATAGCGATAGAGACCAAAACCTCAATTAAGGTAAAGCCTCTCCCGTTCGAAGATAGACCTTGTGTACGAGACACACGCTTATTGGCGGACATGCTCTTACTTGACCACATAACTGCGCACCGTGACCACTGGAGAAGCTTGTTTACTGGTTGCCACACTCACATCAAACGCCTTTAATAAGTCATCGCTAGTATCGATTGGCGTAACCTTCCAGAACCACTCTCTTCCAGCCAGCTCTTGTGTACCCTGTACTTTTTTTAGCTTCTCAGGGTGCAACATCACCAAGGCCATTTGATTATCAACGACCATAGCAGCAAAGGTTTTTTCTTCTAGATAACTGAGGGTATTGATGTGCTGGGTGACAGCACGAATCACACTGATCGCCGCGGTCGCAAAGATAGCGAGCGCAACCAAGACCTCAAGCAGCGTCATTCCTCGAGAACCAAGGGTCATGCCACGATAACGAGAAGGAGAACGGTTATTCCTCTTCATCTTCTTCTCCAGGCTCTAGTAATCGAATGACACCATTGTCCAACACTCGAATACGCCAACCATCTTGTATGGTGTCACCCGTATTAGGATAAAACGATAGTACAAACGGTGTCATTTCAGCACTCGACAAGATGTAGATCTGTGGTGGTTTCGGCTTCTTATCCTCTTCAAGATCCGCAAACATATCTTCATCAAACAAGCTTCCTGGATTGAACAACCGATCATCATCTTCCCATGCACCACCACCTAGAGTCAGTGACAATGCGAGCTCTTCCGGTAGTTCAGTTAAAGAGGGAATTTTTTCAAAGTCGACTTCTTGCCAGCCTTCAGACTTAAGCGCCATCAGTACATAGGTCGATTTCTTTTCATCAACACGAACGCCAAAATCCAAACCACTCAAAATCGCCTCTTCATTGAGTAATTGAACTCGCTGATAAAAGCTTTGTGCATATTTTTTGGCGACATCTTTACTATTGGTAGGAATGGTCGCGATCACCGCGACCGCCGTTACTGACAGTAATACCAACACCAAAAGAATCTCAATTAAGGTGAAACCTGGCTGTGTTTGCTTAGTTTTCACCTTGTAGACTCCATCTGTTTACGTCCTACCATCAATAACGTATCAAGCGACAATAACGTATCAACCAACAACAAGCCGAAGCTTATTGAAAGTCTTGCATGTTCCAGTTGCCGATATCCGCAGCAATACCTTCACCACCTTCTTGGCCATCAGCACCAAGAGTGAAAATATCGATAGTGCCGTTATCACCAGGGCTTAGGTATTGGTACTCATTGCCCCATGGGTCGTTAGGCAGACGCTTGATGTAGCCACCGTCGCGGTAGTTGCGAGGCTCAGGGCTGCTTGGCTTAGAAACCAATGCATCAAGACCTTGATCCGTTGTTGGGTAAACGCTGTTATCCAGTTTGTACATATCTAGCGCGTTCTCTAGCGCCACGATATCAGTGATGGCTTTTTGTTGGTCAGCCTTCTCTTTGTTACCCAATAGGTTAGGTACAACAAAGCTCGCCAATACGCCAAGGATAACCACAACAACCATCACTTCTAATAGGGTAAAGCCTGATTGTTTCTTCATTCTATTTTTCATTATTTTCTCCAAATTACAGACAGCGAGTTGAAGGTAATAATGTCCTTCTTCTCGATAATCCAAAAACTAACGTCTTATGAGCAATCAGTTAGCCGCTCATTAAATTATTCATTTCAAGCATCGGCATTAGGGTCGCCATCACAATGAACAGCACTAAACCTGCCATCAAAGCGATAAGTGCTGGTGTGAAAATACCTAGCGCAATGTTCACGGTCGATTCAAAGCTTTGGTCTTGGTTGTCCGCCGCTCTTGTCAGCATTTGTTCTAACTGACCACTCTGCTCACCACTGGCGATCATATGCAGCATCATTGGAGGGAAGAGTTTGGTTTGATCGAGCGCTTTACGCAGGCTTGCCCCTTCTCTCACGCTATCTGACGCTTGTAAGACTTGTTGTTTCACATGGTGATTCGACATTACATCTACCGCCACTTTCATCCCTTCAAGGATAGGAATCGCACTCGAAGTACAGATAGAGAGTGTTCGTGCAAAACGAGAGGTATTAATCCCTTTTGCGATCTTGCCAATCAGCGGAATGCTTAATAGCTTGCGATCCCAACTCATGCGAACGCCCGGCTTTTTCAGCGCGGTCTTAATCAACACAATCACACCAATGCTCAACAACAGTAATTGGATGCCCCAATTCTGGATAAATTCACTCGATGCCAATAAAAATTGTGTCGATTGAGGAAGCTCTTGACCCATTTGGATAATAGGCTCGACAATCTTAGGTACCACAGTTGCCAGCAGGAACGAAACAATCGTCACCGCAAACACCACCAGCACAACTGGGTAGATCATCGCTTGCAGCAACTTAGAGCGCATCTTCTGACGGTTTTCTGCGTAATCAGCCAGTCGCTCCAATACTGCATCTAAGTGACCCGATTTCTCACCAGCTGCGACCATAGCTCTAAACAGTTCATCAAAGATGTGCGGGTAATCAGCCAAGCTATCCGCTAGCGAATAACCTTCCGTTACCTTCGAGCGAACCGACAGCAGCATGGTTCGAATGCGTGGCTTTTCAGACTGCTCAGCGACGGCCTTCAAACACTCCTCTAACGGCATGCCTGATTGCACCAAGGTAGAAATTTGGCGAGTAATCAAAGCAAGGTCTGGTGTGCTGATACCACGCTTAAAGCTGGTTGATGGCTGAGCACCTTTCGATGTTTTCGCTTTAGCTTCGGTCATCTCAACCGGCATCAAGCCTTGTTCTTTTAAGCGTTGGCGAGCCTGACGAGCGTTATCCGCTTCAATCGAGCCCTTTTTGCTCTTACCTTTGGCATCCAGTGCTTTGTATTCAAATGCCGCCATATTAGACTTCCTTGGTTACGCGCATCACTTCTTCTAGGGACGTTACCCCTTTCAGAACTTTGCTCAAGCCATCATCTCTAATACTTGGTGTTGTGCCACGAATTGCTTTCTCAATTGCCTGTTCACCAGCTTCACTGTGAATCAGCTCTTGCACCGAATCGTCAATCATCAATAGCTCATGAATACCGGTACGGCCTCGATAGCCTTTGTGACTGCAGCTTTCACATCCTTTTGCATGGTAAAGCGTCAGACTCTCTTTCTTCTTCAGTCCAAACAGCTTTTTCTGCTCTTTATCAGCTTCATAAGGTTCTTTACAGTCGTTACACAGAGTACGAACCAAGCGCTGAGCCAGAACACCCAGCAGCGAAGAAGAGATCAAGAAGGGTTCGATGCCCATATCACGTAGACGTGTAATCGCACCGATTGCAGTATTGGTGTGAAGGGTCGACATTACTAAGTGACCGGTCAAAGAGGCTTGAACAGCGATCTCCGCGGTCTCCAAGTCACGTATCTCACCAATCATTACGACATCGGGATCTTGACGAAGAATGGCACGTAAGCCACGAGCAAAGGTCATATCAACCTTAGGGTTCACCTGTGTTTGACCAATGCCATCGATATCAAATTCAATAGGATCTTCAACCGTGAGAATATTTCGCTCGTTGCTGTTGAGCTCTTGTAGGCCAGCGTACAAGGTCGTTGATTTACCAGAACCCGTAGGACCTGTAACCAAGATAATGCCGTGTGGGCGTTGGATCAGTTTTCGGAAGTTCTCGTGGTTCTCTGCCGTCATACCTAAACTATGCAGGTCTAGACGAGTCGCGTTCTTGTCCAACAGACGCATTACCACACGCTCACCATGTGAAGAAGGCATGGTTGATACACGAACGTCGACCGCTCGGCCACCAATACGCAGAGAGATGCGGCCATCTTGTGGCACGCGTTTTTCCGCAATATCCAACTTCGCCATAACCTTTACACGCGAAACCAATAATGGAGCCAGTTTACGGCTCGGCGCTAACACATCACGTAACACACCATCAATACGGAAACGGATAGACAGCGACTTCTCAAAGGTTTCGATATGAATATCCGAAGCGCCTTCTTTGATTGCCTCACCCAGCATCGCATTGATCAACTTGATGATTGGTGCGTCATCTTCTGATTCAAGCAGATCTTCATCTTGAGGCAGCTCTTCTGCTAGCGAGAAGAAGTCGTCGTTGTCGGCACCAATATCTTCCATCAATTGGCGCGCTTCTGAAGAATCACGTTGGTACGCATCAGTCAGCTTTTTATCAAACTCATCGGCGCTGATCGCTTGTGGCGTGAAACCATTTTTCACAACACGGCTTACTTCAATGATCGCCGCCGATTTTAGAGGCTCTACATAATAGAGTACCGGCGGACGCTCTGGGTGCTGATATTCCAACACCATCTTGTAGCGATTCGCAAAGCTAAACGGCAAGCGCTGATAAGTACGTGCCGCCCCTACCAATTCAGCCATTATTCTGTTTCCATTTGATCGATGAAGGCTTGGATTTCAGCCGGGTGATTCATATCGGCACCAAATTTAGGCAATACCGGGATATTATCGTCAGCCATCAGTTTCAAACCTTGCTCTGCCTTGTACAGCTGCTCAGCTCGAATGAAGTTGTATTTACGCTGAGTGATACCATCTGCTGTCATGCCATCACGGATGATGGTTGGCTTAATGAATACCATTAGATTCTTTTTCTCAACCTGAGTACTGGTTGATTTGAACAGGTGCCCAAGAACAGGAATATCACCTAGGAATGGCACTTTAGACTCACTCTCTAACGCACGTTCATCAATCAAACCACCAAGCACCAACATTTGGCCATCTTGAACAATCACAGACGTATTTAGCTGTCGTTTAGCAAAACGTACATCTACCGCGCCGTTCGCGCCCAATACGTTCGACACTTCTTGTTCAATATTCAGCTGAACTGAGTCACCTTCGTTGATCTGTGGCACCACTTTAAGCTTGATACCCACTTCTTTACGTTCAACCGTTTGGAATGGGTTATCGTTACTTGAACCCGCCGTCGAGCCAGTTAAAACCGGAACTTCTTCACCAACGATGAACGACGCTTCGCCGTTATCCATCACGGTAATACTTGGAGAAGATAGGATGTTTGAATTGGAGTCGGTTGCTACCGCACTGATCAAGGCAGTCCAGTCACCCATTACCACGCTCATGGCTGCGCCATTAACACCTGAAAGTGCAGAGGCTAATGTTGAATAGTCCCCTTGTTCAGTCGTAGTTTCATTTCGTACGAACTTACCATTTTCATCGTACACAGCGGTTGTCGTTTCTGTATCTTTTGCTTCTTCTAAACCCACCATTACGCCACCGATCGATGCACCAGTGTTGCTGTACTGGATCATTGCACCCGTTTCTAGGTTACCCCATTGCACACCAAGGTTAACGCCATCGCCTTCTGCCATTTCAACAATCAAGGCTTCAATCAATACTTGAGCACGACGAATATCCAGTTGTGCGATCACGTCTTGCAGCGCATTCATAATGTCTGGCTGTGCAGTAATAACCAAAGAGTTGGTATCACTGTGGGCGGAAATCATTACTTGGTTGCGTTGCGATGAGCTGCCTTTGGTTGATGACTGCTTCTCTGATTGTAGGTTGTCCGACACGCCTTTCAGCACATCAACCAGATCTTCTGCTTTTGCGTATTTGAGGTAGATAACTTGGTTGTTGCCCTTGGTTGCCATTTCGACATCAAGCTGCTCGATAAGCTTTCTTAATCGGCTACGAACCTTAGGGTCACCTGAAATAAGGATCGCATTGGTACGCTCATCAGCAACCAATTTAGGTTGTAGGAACGCAGGTGTATTTTTAGCATCTGTGGTTTTACTTAACGCATCAACGATACGTACCATTTCTGCCGCGGAAGCATTCTTTAGCTCAACGACTTCAATCTCTTTATCACCCGCTTGGTCAACGCGCTTGATGATTTCAGCTAAACGGTTTACTACCGCCGCTCGGCCTGTAATAAGGATGATGTTGGCTGGGTCGTAATGCACAACGTTACCCGCGCCTGCATTGTCGTTCAATTGACGAAGCAGAGGAGAAAGTTCACGAACCGAGACATTACGAACCGTCACTACGCGTGTCACTACGCTATCACCAGTGATCGAATCACGGTCACCAACAACAGGGATTGCCGAGGTTTTCGAATCTTTAGCTTTGATGATCTTAAGAACACCCGAGTCCATTTCAACAACTGCGTAGCCATACACCTCTAGTACGTTTAAGAAGAAGCTGTAATATTGTTCTTCATTCAATACGTCGTAGCTGCGTACATCGATTTTTCCGCGCACCGAGGGATCAACGATGATCGTCTTCTCTAGGTTACGACCAACAATATTAATAAACTCTTGGATATCAGTGCCCTTAAAGCTGGCACTAAAATCACTCGCGATGGCTGCGGGTGTGCAGATCAAGCTTCCTGCCAATAACCATGCACTTTTCTTAAACCAATGCTTCACGTACTTCTCCTACACTTTCGTCCTTCGTTAGACGCAAAGTTTTAAAATTCAATAAACACTTCATGTTGTTGACCATCTCTCTCGACGACGAGATTTAACTCTGTCAGCTCTGAGATAGAACGAAATATGTTGCCCATAGCGGCTGGGTCTGTCAGGTCTTGTCCATTTAACTGAGTAGCAATATCTCCGTTTTGGAGCCCTACTGAGTTAAAAAGTTCTGAATCTTTGCCAGGACTCACACGATAACCAATAACGCTATCGTCGCGCTTCACCTGAGACAATCGAACATATTGGAAGATTTGTTGCGGATCTTTCATTATCTTCGCTTTAATTTCATCAAGCTTCTCTTCTGCAGAAGCCGGGTTATTACCACGAACCGAAGAAGAACTACGAGGCGCTGCAGGCGCTGAGACAGCTAAACGCTTGTACTCAATACCTTCAAGCATCAAGGTTTCGTCTCGCCCTGAGTTATCAATGATTACGCGGTCGACTAATACGGCTTTAAGCTTAGCTCGGGTGCCTTCAATCTCTTCATTAATCCCATAAGTCGCTTGTGTACCGCGATTGGCAATCACCGCTAAGCTTAATTTTGGATTTGAACTCGCTACCGCACCAACCAAAACCAAGTTCAGTCGCGTCTTTGGTGCATCTTGGATAACTTGCTGTTCAACTACAGCGGGCGTGGTTGGGTTATAAGCACCAAACATGTTGCTCTGCTGCAAAGAAGAGATATCAAGGGTCGATTGAGGAGTAGAAGACGATGAAGCTGTTGCTTTCCAAGGCACGACTGTGTGCTCAGCAGGCTCAATAAACCATGCAAGCTGTCCTAAAATCCATGCGGAAGCTGCAATCAATACACAGCACGTCGCTAGACTTAGTTTCTGCTGGATTACAAATCCGTTCTCTAACAAGCGGCTCAACACAGGAGAACTTCCTACGCGATTCTTGAGCTCTAAAAAGTTCACTTTCCTTGCCCCTTTTCATGACGGCAAACGCTGTAAATTATTAAACTTTCAGCTTTTTTATTCATTCGTTCGATACCGAGCTTATTTAAGCATAAGATCCTGAACTATATCATAGCAAATCTATAAATCGGCATTACATGGCTATTTTGTATTATGACTTGAAAAAAATGCTAACCGCCTCCACATAAAACCTCTATCTAATGTGATAAGCATCATCAAAAACATGTTGCGCACTGTTCACTACAGTTAAACCGCATTCATTTCTCACTTAATAAGGCACAGCCCTATATGAAAACTTCTAATGAAGCTGTCAGACTCGATAAATGGTTGTGGGCAGCACGCTTTTACAAAACTCGGTCTATTGCTCGTAACATGGTCGATGGTGGCAAAGTCCACTATAATGGTCAGCGCAGCAAGCCAAGTAAAATTGTCGAACTTGGGGCTGTGATTACACTGCGCCAAGGTAATGAAGAAAAGACGGTTACGATCGAGAAAATCTCAGCCCATCGTGGCGGAGCTCCGATCGCTCAAACCCTCTATGAAGAAACCACCGAGAGCTTGGCAAAAAGAGAAGAGTTTGCGACACAACGTAAACTAAATGCTCATAACCCAGCTCCAGAGCGTCGCCCTGATAAGAAGCAACGTCGTGACATCATCAAGTTCAAGCATCAATAAGCTAGAAGGAATAGCCAAATGGCAGACCCAATGTCTACAAGTAATGTTTTAAATCGCTACCTATTTGAAGACCTATCAGTACGTGGTGAATTGGTACAAATGGATGAAGCGTACCAACAGATTATTTCTAGCAAGGAATACCCAGCGCCAGTACAAAAGCTACTGGGTGAGCTACTGGTATCAACAACGCTATTAACTGCGACCCTAAAGTTTGAAGGATCTATCACTATGCAATTGCAAGGTGACGGTCCAGTATCTCTAGCAGTTATCAATGGCGATCACGATCAAAAGATCCGTGGTGTTGCTCGCTTTGAAGGCGATATCGCAGACGACGCAGGTCTACACGACCTAATGGGCAAAGGCCACCTAGTGATCACCATCGATCCTAAGAAAGGTGAGCGTTACCAAGGCATCGTTGGCCTTGAAGGTGATACGCTTGCCCAAGTACTTGAAGGCTACTTCGCTAACTCGGAACAACTTAAGACTCGTCTATGGCTGCGCACTGGCGAACATGAAGGCAAAGCACACGCTGCAGGTATGTTGCTACAAGTGATGCCAGACGGCACTGGTTCGCCAGATGACTTCGAGCACCTAGAGCAACTAACAGACACCGTTAAAAACGAAGAGCTATTTTCTCTAGAAGCGAACGAATTGCTTTACCGCCTGTACAACCAAGAAAAAGTACAACTGTTCACACCACAACCAGTTCAGTTCTTCTGTGGGTGCTCTCGCGAAAGAAGTGGCGCTGCTATCATTACCGTTGCTCAAGAAGAGATCTACGACATCCTAAGCACCGAAGGAAGCGTTGGTCTTCACTGCGATTACTGTGGCACAAACTACTCGTTCGACAAGAACGATGTTGATGCTCTGTACGCAGAAGCAGCAGATAAAGGCAGCAATACGGTTCATTAATTTACGGCGTACCAAAAACACGTAATTTACCCCAAAAAGGTCAGCGCTAAGCTGGCCTTTTTTGTGATCAAAATAGCGCAAACTCCGTAACATCTCGTAATAAAATCACCGCTTAATTTTAATCAATTAATAATGTTCTCGCCCCTAGCGCAAAGGTTTGCGTACAGGATAGACTAGTTAGGCCAATATGTGACGAGACACTTAAAACCTCATGGTTAATATGGATATTTTTTGAGCTGTATCCCTGTTTCCCCCGAGTCTCGTTGCTAGCATGGTGAGCAGATAACAATAAAAAATTAATACAAAATCCCTACAAAATATCCTACAAGGAGCACCTATGACCGTTATGGAACATACTAAGGCTGCACAAATTGATCTAACTAAGCACGGACTGACTGGCGTTACTGAAGTTCTTCGTAATCCTAGCTACGAGCAGTTATTCGTTGAAGAAACACTGCCAGGTTTGGAAGGCTACGAAAAAGGCGTAGTAACGGAACTAGGCTCGGTTGCAGTTGACACTGGTATCTTTACTGGCCGCTCACCAAAAGATAAGTACATTGTTAAAGATGACACGACCCGCGATACCATGTGGTGGTCAGATCAAGGCAAAAATGATAACAAACCGATTACAACTGAAGTATGGAATGAGCTGAAAGAGCTTGTGACAACTCAGCTATCTGGCAAGCGTCTGTTTGTCATTGACGGTTATTGTGGTGCTAACCCAGATACGCGCTTAAGTGTACGTATTATCACAGAAGTAGCGTGGCAAGCGCACTTCGTTAAGAACATGTTCATTCGTCCAACTGACGAAGAGCTAGCGACGTTCGAACCTGATTTCGTGGTCATGAACGGTGCTAAAACAACCAACCCTAACTGGGAAAAGCAGGGGCTAAACTCTGAAAACTTTGTTGCTTTCAACCTCACAGAGCGTGTTCAAATCATCGGTGGTACTTGGTACGGCGGTGAGATGAAGAAAGGTATGTTCGCAATGATGAACTACCTACTTCCTCTGCAAGGTATCGCTTCAATGCACTGTAGCGCAAACGTCGGCGAGAAAGGCGACGTAGCGGTATTCTTCGGTCTATCAGGTACAGGTAAAACAACTCTATCAACGGATCCTAAACGTCAGCTAATCGGTGATGATGAGCACGGTTGGGACGACGACGGTATCTTCAACTTCGAAGGTGGTTGTTACGCGAAGACCATCCGTCTATCTAAAGAAGCAGAACCAGAAATCTACAATGCAATCCGTCGTGATGCACTGCTAGAAAACGTAACGGTTCGTGGCGATGGCTCTATCGATTTTGATGACGGTTCAAAAACTGAGAACACTCGTGTTTCTTACCCGATTCACCACATCGACAACATCGTTAAGCCAGTATCAAAAGCAGGTCACGCTCAAAAAGTTATCTTCCTGACTGCTGATGCATTTGGTGTACTACCTCCGGTTTCTAAACTGACTCCAGAGCAAACCAAGTACCACTTCCTATCTGGCTTCACTGCGAAACTAGCAGGTACTGAGCGCGGTATTACTGAACCAACACCAACCTTCTCTGCGGCATTTGGTGCGGCATTCCTAACCCTTCACCCAACTCAGTACGCTGAAGTACTTGTGAAGCGTATGGAAGCGGCTGGCGCTGAAGCTTACCTAGTGAACACAGGTTGGAACGGTACTGGTAAACGTATCTCTATCCAAGATACTCGCGGCATCATCGACGCTATCCTAGATGGCTCAATCGATAAGGCTGAGACTAAGGTTATCCCTATGTTTAACCTAGAAGTGCCTCTAGCACTGCACGATGTTGACCCAGCGATCCTTGACCCACGCGATACGTACACTGACCCTCTACAATGGGAAAGCAAAGCGAAAGATCTAGCAGAGCGCTTCATCAACAACTTTGATAAGTACACGGACAACGCTGAAGGTAAGTCACTGGTTGCGGCTGGCCCACAACTGGACTAATCCAAGCATCTGCTCGGGCTTAGTCAAAAGCAAACGCCCAATTTAAAATGATATTTTTGTAGCAAGCCCCTCTTTTGAGGGGCTTTTTTGTTGCTGCTTGACCCTTTTTGTTCCACTCTATTTTGAGACTATTGAAATTTAAGGCTTTCAAGGAATGAAAAAGGTATTGATGGTGTTCGGCATTGTGTTGGCTATCGCCGTTGCAACTATCGCAGCGTTGCTATTAAGCCTGCAGACCCAATACCGTGCGGATGTTGCTAACTTTTTTATCAAACATACGATTGAACAACCTGTGTTCATTGAAGATGTGGGTTATCAGGCGCCTTATCACATCACCTTAATGGGCATAACCCAAAGCCAACCCGAAAAACAGACACCTCTATATATCGACAAGATCGATCTTTGGTTCAGCCCAGACTCTCTCCTTGAAGCCAAACTGGTTTTAGACTCTGTGTTGATCAGCGGACTACAGTTAGAAGCCGACGATCTAACAACACTCACATCAGTGTTTACCCAACCAAACCTCAAGCTGCGTCAGCTGGCGATCAATAATCTAGATTTCTCGACCCCAGACTTTAATGCGCGAGGCATCGACCTTCAGATCTCCGCACCAAAATGGGAAGACGACAACTCACTGCTACCTTATGGAAAAACCCAACTCTCTGCCTCACAACTGTATTGGCAAGGTGAAGCATTCGATAATCTGTTGATTGACCTAGATCTCAAGCCGAGTGACAGCACCCTTTATGGTGCTTCATTTGATTGGCGTGGCGCCAAAATCTCCGGACAAGCTGAACAATATCAACATGATTGGTCGTTGGTGAATGTGACAATAGATAGTTTGCGATTAAACCAAAAACAAGCTCAAAGTCTACTGAATAAAGAGTGGAATGTGGCAGGTGTTCAGATCAACCACATCAACAGCTTAGATATTCTGCGTAGCGACGTAGAGTGGAAAGATGGTCACCTCGCAGCCTTTGATGCCTCTTTAGAAAATATCCAACTGCCCTTTGAACTGTGGAAGCAGCAGAAAGCCATTTTCTCTCTGCAAGCAGAAGGAGTGACCATTGATGATGACATGTTCATCGAGCCAAATATCAAGCTAAGCCTAGAGCCAAACCAGATTCTAATCGAAGATTTCTATACTCAATTCCTGCAGGGCACTGTACAACTCAATGGCGAAGTCACCCCTAGCAGCATTGAATTAGAGCAGCTTGACCTGCAAGGCATAAAATGGGTCACTGAAAACCAAGATAACCCTCTAGCCGCCGCTCGCCTATTACCTTGGCTCACACAGGTCCAGAGCGTCGAGATTAGCCGACTTAACATAGAACGCAGTCAACTCATCCAACTCGCACAAAAGCCTTACTGGCAGGCCTCAGGGTTACATGTCGAAGGGCATAAGGTTCAATTTCTGCAAGATAGAAAACTGGGCTTATGGCAAGGCAAATTGATGGCGAGCGCAAACGATGCCAGTTACCAAAACATTGTTAGCGCACAGCCGGTGGTTGAGATGAATAGCGAACAAGGGAAATGGACGCTGACACGTCTGTTTGCGCCACTTAGGAATGGCTATATTGAAGCCAATGCAACACTCGATTTTAACCAAATCAGCAAGCCATGGAGCTTAGATATCTCTGCCGATGGGTTACCGATAGCACCCATGCTGCAACAACTTGAATTACCGCTCGATGCAACAGGTTATGGCGAGTTCGAACTTCAAGCCGCTGGGTTATACGGCGATTCACTGATGCTCGGCTATTCAACCACAGGACAACTCACAGGCAGCGTTCGCCAAGGTGTGATGACCTTTAACGACAAGCTTTCTGAAACATCGACTGATAACGTGTTTGAAATCCCAGAGCTCAATGCGAATTTTGACCGTGGACGCTTCACTCTCGAACCGATGCACATTATTGGTGCATCGGCAGCAGAGCAAGGCGAACAAAGGATTCAAACGCTCAATGGTGAGGTGTCTGGAGAGCTCGACTTGCTTAAAGCCGAGCAACACACCCTATCGATTACCCTATCGGACACATGCCATCAAATCTCAGGCAAGCTCACCCAAGCTGAGTATTCTGAGATTAACGACTGCCAACAAAAAAGCGCCACTCCTCAGGAGTAGCGCTTTCAGTCAATCTTTACAGTATTACCGGTGTTAGCTATTCGCTCCCATTTGAATCTGTCGAAAGTATCTTTTTATAGTCGGGGATCAACATGTAGGTTCCGGTAAACTCTACCGCTTCCACATCACCACTGTTAATAGTCACATGAATGATGATACGTGCCTTTCTGCCCGACGCGAGGCGGTCTAAATCACCGCTGATCCCATCCAATGAGGTAGAGGCCACCGGGTTTTGCTCAACCGGGTGACGATAACGAATATTACTGTCTGCCAGCACGATATCACCTGTCAGGCCACGCTCTTTCATCAATAACCAAGTCATCCCCCAACCGGTTAAGGTCGCTAGAGTGAACGCTGAGCCCGCAAACATGGTGTTATGAGGGTTCAAGTTGGGATTCAGCTGAGCACTGCACTCAAATTGGTAACCCGTGTATTGGTTAATCTTGATGCCCATCTTGTCACTGATCGGGATCTGATGTTCCCAGCGCTGCTGCAGCTCATTACACCACTCTGGCTTACGCAGAACATCTGCCATGGGGTCAAGGTGTTTAACCATCTGCTGATGACGCACAGGGCCACGTTGATCGTTAATCTCACCGCGACGTTCAAATTCATTCTTCTCATAGAATGAGATCGCATCTTCACGTGCATTACACACCAAGCGCTTAGCGCCCTCTTGGCGAGCCAATGACTCAAGTGCGACTAGAATCAATGAGCCCATACCTTTGCTTCGGCGAGAGTTCTTCACCGCCATGTAGCGGATCTGGCCTTCTAGATCTGGGGTGATATACAAGCGACCAATCGCCATCGGGCGACCACGACCATCAACAATCATGCGATGGTGACTCATTGGGTCGTATTCATCGCGCTCTGAGCCTACCGGCATTCGCCAAGGTTCACGGAGCATCTGCCAACGAAAATGGTAATACTTGTTTAGCTGATTTTCGGTGGTCGGTGTTATGAGTTTAAACATGCTTATTCCTTTAAGCCTAAACCTGCAGCCAGAATGTCACTGGGCCATCATTAACCAAAGACACTTTCATGTCGGCTGCGAATCGGCCACGTTCCGTTGGCAACACTGATTCACATTGGTCTGAGAAATAGTTGTAGAGACGCTCAGCATCTTCTGGGTGAGCACCACGAGAAAACCCTGCTCGTGTCCCTTTTTTGGTATCGGCTGGCAGAGTGAATTGAGACACCACTAATACCTTACCTTCTACCTGCTTCACGTTGAGGTTCATTTTATCGTCTTCATCTCCAAAGACACGATAAGTGGTTACTCGTTCCATCAAACGTTTGGCTTTGGCTTCATCATCACCTTTTTCTACGCCTAACAAAACCAATAAGCCTTGCTCAATCTCACCAACTACTTCGCCATCAACACGGACGGCAGCTTCACTTACTCTCTGGATCAGTGCTATCACTGTTGTTTCCTTGCTCTGTGATTTTGTCTTTATCCGACGAGTGTACCATTTCTTTCGGGTCACTCCACTGTTCCTGCTCACCCAATGCGGCCGTCACCTCAGCACCAACCAGCACGATCAACCAGCACAAATAAACCCAGACAAATAGAATTGGAATTGCCGCCAATGCACCATAAATCAACTGGTAAGAAGGGAATTGAGTAATGTAGGCCGCGAAGCCTTTCTTGCTTAATTCAAACAGCAGAGCCGCCACTAGAGAACCTGCAGCTGCATGAGAAAAGTGTATCTTTTTGTTGGGAACCAGCAGATACAGACCGAAAAACGCAAAGAAAGAGAGAATCAAAGGAAGTTTGCGAATTACGGTATTAAAAGCACCAGACACCACCTCATTTTGCAGCAAGCTCAATGAGGTCACGTAAGACGTTGCAGCAATACTCGCTCCCACTAGAATTGGTCCAAGCGTGAGCACCATCCAGTACATAGAGAAAGACAGCACCGCACGACGCTTTTCCGTTACTCGCCAGATGTAGTTTAAGTTCTTATCAATATTCGAAATCAGCATCAGCGCTGCAATGAATAAGAACACACTACCTACCGCCGTCATCTTTCCGGTATTGGCAACGAACTCCAACAACGCGCCGTGTACTGCATCCCCAGATGCAGGAACAAAGTTGGTAATAACGAAGTTTTGAATCACGATACCAACATCAGCAAAGATGGAGAATGACGACAAGATAGAGAGCAATACCGTCAGCATAGGAACGATCGAGAGCAAAGTAATGTACGCCAAGTAGCCCGCATTCACATTCACTCTATCGTGCGTCATTCGCGCCAAAAGATAGCGAGAGAACTGAATACTGAGTGTAGCGACCTTTTTTATCTTCAACTTGTAACTCCCTGGTAACTCGTTCATAGTCCTAACTAATATTCCTTTATTTAACTATAGGAAACTAGGATGCCTTATTTAATAGTTATAGTCCTCTCTATTTTTACTCTTACTGGATGCCAATCCGCTTATTACTCTGCAATGGAACAGGTGGGCTACCACAAACGTGACATCATGGTCGATAGAGTAGAAGACGCTAAAGAGTCGCAGCAGGATGCTCAGGAAGAGTTTACCAGCGCACTTGAAGCACTCAGCAGCCTGACTAACTTCAGTGGTGGCGACCTTGAAGACATGTACAACCAGATCAACGATAAATACCAAGACAGTGAGAAAGCCGCGCAAAATGTCAGTGATCGTATTGCTGCGATCGAAGATGTGTCAGATGCGCTGTTTGAAGAGTGGCAGAATGAATTAGATCTCTACACCAGTGATTCACTGCGCCGCTCGAGTGAGCAAAAGTTGCGTGAAACCAAATCGTCTTACCAAACGATGCTGTCAGCAATGAAGCGCGCCGAGAAGAAAATGGATCCCGTGCTCAATACCCTTCGCGATAACACGCTTTACTTGAAGCACAACCTCAATGCGAGTGCTGTGGGTTCACTGCAGGGTGAGTTTATGAGCTTAGAAAAAGACATCGCCTACGCGATCAAACAGATGAATGCTGCAATAGCAGAATCGGATAAGTTCCTAGCTCAACTGAACCAGAAATAACGCCCGTAGACACAAATAAAGATAAGCCCGTATGAACCCAATCATTATTACTGGCGGCCCTGGTGCCGGAAAGACCACACTAATTAATGCCTTGGGAGATGCGGGTTACCCAACCTTCGCTGAGTCCTCTCGCCAGTTAATCGAACAGCAGAGCCAACTTGAGACCGGTATCTTACCTTGGTTAAACCTTCCGGGCTTTGCTCGCCTATGTTTAACCGTCATGAGCGAACAAAAAGACCAAGCCAATCAACGTCCGATTGCGTTTCTCGATCGCGCTATTCCCGACATCTGCGGTTACTTGTCCCAGGCCAACCTTGAGGTTACTGAGAACTACCGAGAAGCGAGCCAAGGCTATCACCCACAAGTCTTGTTCTGTCGCCCTGAAGCTTCCATCTATGTGCAAGATGAAGTGCGCCCTTACCCATTTGAAGAAGCATTAGAGATTCACCACACGCTGGTCAAAGTCTATCGAGAGCTAGGTTATAAGGTAGTTGAAGTGCCCTTTATGTCGGTCGCTGAGCGAGTTCAGTTCGTTGAAAGTCACCTAGGAATCAAAAGCTAGATTCCAGATATTTCGCTCCTCAATTCTGGAAGGACGATTCGCTAAGTAGATATCGAACACACTCTTCGTATCCCGCATCTCGTTTACTCGTATCTTAGCTAACTAAAAAACAAAAGCCCTGAGCAGCTTGGCTACTCAGGGCTTTCTTATTTACTTAGCTAGAAGCTCGTCAGCTGGCAATTAAGCCTTAGCTGGACGTGCTGCACGCTTACGTTCGTTTTCAGTAAGAAGTTTCTTACGGATACGAATGCTTACAGGCGTTACTTCTACTAGTTCGTCTTCGTCGATGAACTCAAGAGCTTGCTCTAGAGTGTGACGGATAGGTGGCGAAAGAACCTGTGCTTCATCAGTACCTGATGCACGAACGTTCGTTAGCTGCTTACCTTTCAGACAGTTTACTGTTAGGTCGTTTGAACGGTTATGAATACCGATGATTTGACCTTCGTATACTTCATCTGCGTGCTCAGCAAATAGACGACCACGTTCTTGTAGGTTGAATAGTGCGTAAGTCAGTGCTTTACCAGTCGCGTTCGAGATTAGAACACCGTTGTTACGTTGACCGATTACGCCGCCTTTGTGAGGACCGTAGTGATCAAATGAGTGGTAAAGAAGACCAGAACCAGACGTTAGAGTTAGGAACTCAGTTTGGAAACCGATAAGACCACGAGAAGGCATCATGAAGTCCATGCGAACACGGCCTTTGCCATCTGGAGACATATCAGTTAGCTCACCTTTACGTAGACCGATGTTTTCCATGATGCCACCTTGGTGCTCTTCAAGCACGTCGATAGTCACAGTTTCAAACGGTTCAGTTAGGTTGCCATCTTCGTCTTTCTTGATGATAACTTCTGGACGAGATACAGCTAGCTCGAAGCCTTCACGACGCATGTTTTCGATCAGGATAGATAGGTGAAGTTCACCACGACCAGAAACACGGAAACGATCTGGGTTATCAGTTTCTTCAACACGTAGTGCAACGTTGTGTACTAGTTCTTTTTCTAGACGCTCAAGGATGTTACGTGAAGTAACGAACTTACCTTCTTTACCCGCGAACGGAGAAGTGTTTACTTGGAACGTCATTGTTACTGTTGGTTCATCAACAGAAAGCGGAGTCATTGCTTCAACATTATTTACGTCACAGATAGTGTCTGAAATTTTCAGCTCACCAAGACCAGTGATTGCAATGATGTCGCCAGCGTTAGCTTGCTCAACTTCGTGACGGTCAAGACCTAGGTAACCAAGAACTGTACCTACTTTACCGTTACGTTTTTTGCCTTCTGCATTTACGATAGTTACTTGTTGGTTTGGCTTAACAGAACCACGAGTAACACGAGCAACACCGATAACACCTACGTAAGAGCTGTAATCAAGTTGCGAAATTTGCATTTGTAGTGGGCCGTCAAGGTCAACTGCAGGCGCGTCTACTGTATCAACAACAGCTTGGAACAATGGTTCCATGTTCTCGCCAGTTTCGCCTTCAGTCATTGTTGCCCAACCGTTTAGAGCTGAAGCGTAAACAACTGTGAAGTCTAGTTGCTCATCAGTAGCACCTAGGTTGTCGAAAAGGTCGAATACTTGATCCATAACCCAATCAGGACGAGCGCCCGGGCGGTCAATCTTGTTGATTACAACGATTGGCTTAAGACCGTGTGCGAATGCTTTTTGCGTTACGAAACGAGTTTGAGGCATTGGGCCATCAACTGCGTCAACGATAAGCAGAACAGAGTCAACCATAGACATGATACGCTCAACTTCACCACCGAAGTCCGCGTGTCCCGGAGTATCTACGATGTTGATGCGGTAATCATTCCAGTTGATTGCTGTGTTCTTAGCAAGAATGGTAATGCCACGCTCTTTTTCGATGTCATTCGAATCCATGACACGCTCTTCAGCTTCACCACGAGACTCAAGAGTGCCTGACTGTTGTAGCAGTTTATCAACCAAAGTCGTTTTACCGTGGTCAACGTGCGCGATGATCGCGATATTTCTTAACTTATCAATCTGTGGAGTAGACATGGATTCTCGATTCACTCATAAAAGTAGCCGTCACTTATCTCAAAAGTTTGGATAATAACCGCTAGCTTGATTTAAAAAACGGTCAATAATATACCAGATTCTAGACAAAAACCCAGAAATATGTGATCTGAACCAAGGCTTTTTTCTTTATTAGCGATTCATATCCGCTTAACTTTGATTCAGTACAGTGTTGAGCAGCCAAATTCGTAGGACTCTAAAAAAGCATCACCGGCGAGTGGCGAGCCAAATCTCCCGCAAAATAACAAAAGTGGATTGACAACTTAGGCAATTCATTGCTGAATGGTGCTCGCTTATGTCTCATATTGGTGCACAGACAAATCATTGCACCAACAAGGTGCAGCCAAAGATCATTTTGGTGCAAAAACCAGATTAGGCAAAATTGAAAAACAAGTAAATCATTGAAATTAATGGAATAATTTTTTTGGCACGTTTTTGGCTATAGATAAATCAGCATCGATTAATGCACTTATAGACATTAATCAATGCTAGTTTCAACCGAATCGAGCTAATACCGAATTAATAACACTGGAGGTTATCCAAGATGTCAGTAGAAAATGTACTATCCCTGATCCAAGAGAACGAAGTTAAATTTATCGACTTACGTTTTACTGATACAAAAGGTAAAGAGCAGCATATCTCTATTCCTTCTCACCAAGTTGATGCAGACTTCTTCGAAGAAGGCAAAATGTTTGACGGCTCTTCAGTAGCTGGTTGGAAAGGCATTAACGAATCTGACATGGTAATGATGCCGGACGCAGCATCTGCTGTACTGGACCCATTCACAGAAGACGCAACGCTAAACATCCGTTGTGACATCCTTGAGCCTGCAACAATGCAAGGCTACGACCGTGACCCACGCTCTATCGCTAAACGTTCTGAAGAGTACCTACGTTCTACAGGTATCGCAGACACAGTTCTAGTTGGTCCAGAGCCAGAATTCTTCCTATTTGACGACGTTAAGTTCTCAAACGACATGTCTGGTTCTTTCTTCAAGATTGATGACGTAGAAGCAGCTTGGAACACAGGTTCTGACATCGAAGGCGGTAACAAAGGTCACCGTCCTGGCGTTAAAGGCGGTTACTTCCCAGTAGCTCCTGTAGATTCATCTCAAGACATCCGTTCAGCAATGTGTCTAGTAATGGAAGAGATGGGCCTAGTAGTTGAAGCTCACCACCACGAAGTAGCAACTGCGGGTCAAAACGAAATCGCAACTCGCTTCAACACGCTAACAGCGAAAGCTGATGAAACTCAAATCTACAAGTACGTTGTACACAACGTTGCTCACGCATTTGGTAAAACAGCGACATTCATGCCTAAGCCACTAGTTGGTGACAACGGTTCTGGTATGCACGTTCACCAATCTCTAGCAAAAGACGGCGTTAACCTGTTTGCTGGTGATAAGTACGGCGGCCTATCTGAAATGGCGCTTTACTACATCGGTGGTGTAATCAAGCACGCTCGTGCAATCAACGCGTTTGCTAACCCATCAACTAACTCGTACAAGCGTCTTGTACCTGGTTTCGAAGCACCTGTAATGCTTGCTTACTCAGCACGTAACCGCTCTGCTTCTATCCGTATCCCAGTAGTACCAAGCCCTAAAGCACGTCGTATCGAGCTACGTTTTGGTGACCCAGCAGCGAACCCATACCTATGCTACTCAGCAATGCTTATGGCTGGCCTTGACGGTATCAAGAACAAGATTCACCCAGGCGAAGCTATGGATAAAGATCTATACGACCTTCCTGCAGAAGAAGCAGCTGAAATCCCAACAGTTGCAGAATCTCTACAAGAAGCTCTAGCAGCGCTTAGCGAAGACCGTGAGTTCTTAACAGCTGGCGGCGTATTCTCTGACGATTTCATCGATTCTTACATCACTCTGAAATCTGACGATGTACAACGCGTGAACATGGCTACACACCCACTTGAGTTTGAACTGTACTACTCAGTTTAATCTCCTGTAGAGATAAGCCATTTCTTACTGCAATCTTGTAAGAATCGCTGACTAAATATTAGGCTCGCCTCGCAGGCGGGCCTTTTTTATATTCTCTCGACGCTCCCCTCCTCGTACCATACTAGATACCAATCGTAGCAAATAACTACTCAGCCTAGCTTGTTAAAACACTCGATAACATCGTTAGGTTTTTTGATTGTAGAATAACTACTTATCGAAAAAACCTGCCTCGTTTTCAAGCCTTTTTCCTGCGCTATTTCTGAGCATTAACTTACTGTGATTGGTATTTAACAAAAGCCCTCAGAGGCTGTCGCGCTAAATACAATAAAATCAAAACCAATAAAATCAATAAAATCAATAACAAAACCAACGCCAAACGTGAAATCACCTAGTGGTGACAAAGAGGCTAAAGATATGAAAAATATACTGTTCCTGATCGGGTTAACAGTCGCGCTCTCGTGCTCTGCTCAAACGGTGTATACCTGGGTGGATGAGGATGGCGTGCTCCACTTTAGTGATAACCCTAGCGCTCAAGATGCCGAGGCTCTTCGCCTGCCAGATGTGCAAGCTTCAGCACCCGCCCCTAAATTTGAGGCTTCAACTCCGGTAGACACCGCTGCTTTACCTACAACTAAAACGGCAACGCCAGCTAAAAATCAGGCAAAAACAGAAACCACAAAACGTGAGGTTCCCACTCAATTAGCCCTCACCATGCTGACTCCAGTTCATGATCAAACCATTCATAGCAACCGCGGCTTAATCCCGATTCAGATAGTTCTCAACCGAAAACTTGGTATCGGGGAGCAATTACAATTGATACTCGATGGCCGTCGTTATGGCGCCCCACAGACTCAACCTATTTGGGAATTAAAAGGTATCGATCGAGGTACTCACACCATTGCAATTCAAGCACATAGAAGCGGCAAGCTTATTGCATCTACTAGTCCAGTCACCGTGTATTTACATCGAGCGACGCTCAAGTAGGCCAATGTGTGAAAAGAGACTGAATTACCTCTACTTTTCACCAAATCGAAGCAGCTTTCAGCGACTCTAATGAATTATCTTTAGCTTCTGGTTGATATGCGCCATACTTGAACTTAGCTACGCACCAATTTGGTGCAGTGAAAAAAGCACCAATTCAAGGACGAAATAGTGAATCGATCAGCCAAAAGCGACAGCATAGATACACATCATCTTTCCAGCGCCATTCTCGACAATATGGTGACTTCGACATTGATGCTCGATGAGCAACTGTATGTCCGCTACGCCAATCCGGCGGCTGAACAACTCTTTTCACAGAGCGCGCGACGCATCGTTGATCATCCACTGAGCCAACTTATCCAACACGCCTCGCTCGACTTAGCACTTCTAACTCAACCTCTACAAAGCGGCCAGAGCATTACCGACAGTGACGTGACCTTCGTCGTTGATAACCGCCCGCTGATGCTTGAGGTGACGGTTAGCCCAATCTCTTGGCAACGTGAAACGCTGTTATTGGTTGAGATGCGCAAGATTGACCAACAAAGAAGACTCAGCCAAGAGCTTAACCAACACGCACAACAACAAGCGGCTAAGCTGCTGGTGCGTGGGTTAGCACATGAGATCAAGAACCCATTGGGTGGTTTAAGAGGTGCTGCGCAACTACTTGGAAAGATGCTCCCTGATCAGTCTCTGAATGAGTACACCCAGATCATTATTGAGCAAGCCGACCGCTTGCGCGCTTTAGTCGATCGCCTGCTTGGCCCGCAAAAGCCAGGAACCAAATCAGAAGAGAACCTTCACCAGATACTCGAAAAAGTAAGGCAACTGGTTGAGCTCGAATCAGGTTCGACGCTCGCTATCGAGCGAGATTACGATCCAAGCCTACCTGCGATTTTGATGGATTCTGCGCAAGTTGAACAAGCCATGCTCAATATCGTGAGCAATGCGGCGCAGATTCTAAAGACTCAGGAATCAGGGAAAATCACCATTCGCACCAGAACGGTGCATCAAGCAAATATTCATGGGCAACGACACAAACTCGCGGCTCGTGTTGAGATCAGCGATAACGGTCCGGGCATCCCCGATGATTTAAAAGACACCCTGTTTTACCCAATGGTCAGCGGACGAGAAGGCGGTACAGGACTGGGGCTATCGATATCTCAGAACCTGATCGATCAACACAATGGGAAAATTGATGTTGAAAGCTGGCCGGGCAGCACCACATTCACGATTTACCTGCCGATTTAGGTTACAAGAACCTCGCTATTGGACTGCGAGATCAAAGGCTTAACTCGGTAACACAAAAATTAAAGACATCATAAAAACAACAATGATTATCACAATAGATTTGGCTGCAAAGGAATTGAATTATGAGTAAGGGATACGTTTGGGTCGTCGATGACGACAGCTCGATCCGCTGGGTAGTAGAGAAAACACTCTCATCTGCGGATATAAAGTGTGAGACATTTGCTGATGCCGAGAGCGTATTGCTTGCGCTTGAACGCGAGACACCTGACGTGTTGGTGTCTGATATTCGCATGCCAGGTATTGACGGAATTGAGCTGTTGCATCAAGTTCACCAACGCTCTCCCGACCTGCCCGTGATCATCATGACCGCGCATTCAGACCTTGATGCGGCGGTGAATGCTTATCAAAAAGGCGCCTTTGAATATCTACCAAAGCCGTTCGATATTGATGAGACACTGACTCTAGTGGAGCGAGCGATCGCGCACAGCCAAGAACAGAAACGTGAGCAAGCCAGTGAAGTAGCCGAAGATACCAACGCGCCTGAAATCATCGGTGAAGCGCCGGCAATGCAAGAGGTTTTCCGTGCTATTGGCCGTTTGTCTCGATCATCTATTTCAGTACTCATCAATGGCGAATCAGGTACTGGTAAGGAGTTAGTCGCTCACGCTTTGCACCGTCACAGCCCAAGAGCTAAAAAGCCATTCATAGCTTTGAACATGGCGGCAATTCCCAAGGATCTGATCGAATCTGAGTTGTTTGGCCACGAGAAAGGCGCCTTTACCGGAGCTAACAGCGTTCGCCAAGGACGTTTCGAACAAGCCAACGGCGGCACGCTTTTTCTTGATGAGATCGGCGACATGCCACTCGATATTCAGACTCGCTTGTTACGTGTACTTTCTGATGGTCAGTTTTATCGTGTGGGTGGACACTCTGCGGTGAAGGTTGACGTTCGCATCGTTGCCGCAACCCACCAAGACCTTGAACGATTGGTGCATGAAGGCGACTTCCGTGAAGACCTTTTCCACCGACTCAACGTTATCCGAATTCATATCCCGGCACTTCGCGAACGCAAACAAGACATTGAAAAGCTCACACATCACTTCCTAGCATCCGCCGCCGAAGAGCTCGGTGTTGAAGTTAAGACCCTGCACCCTGAGACCATTTTGAAGCTCAACCAGCTCAATTGGCCGGGTAACGTGCGTCAGCTTGAGAACATTTGTCGCTGGCTCACCGTGATGGCGAGTGGCAGCGAAATTCTCCCTTCAGACCTTCCCCCAGAGCTGCTAGAAGAAAAAGTAGTGACAACCTCTGGAACTGGAGATAACTGGCAACAACTGCTCGCTAATTGGGCGAAGTGTGCGCTTGATTCAGGAGAAAAAGAACTGCTGACTTATGCGCTACCAGAGTTTGAACGTATACTACTTGAGGCTGCACTCAACCATACTAATGGTCACAAACAAGATGCAGCCAAGGTTTTAGGTTGGGGAAGAAACACCCTAACTCGCAAGCTTAAAGAGCTGTACTGACCTAATATGACTCTCGATGCAGCTACTTTTTAACCAAAAAAGTGTCGCTTGGTCTGAATAGTGTCGGTACAATTACAGTACACTATTCACCAAAGTTGTAGCTAAAGATGTCTTTGAAAACACAAATTACCTTGAGAACCGCAGTGGTTCTGCCATTCGTGATGATTTTTCTATTCACTATGGGCGTAATGGTTTTTACTCAAAAGCAAAGCTACAAAGAGATGGTGAGTGATGTTAGTGCACGCCAGCTAACATCACTTACTGACCACGTTCACCAAAGCCTGTCTAATTTTTTAGAAAAGCCATTTCATGCGAACCTCTCACTCAGCCATAACATCGGCTACCACCATCTTTATCAAGCGGGCAACCTTAGTAAGGTCCAAGACTATATTTTTTATACGTTTTCAGACCATTACACTGCTGTACCTCAACTCGATGTGATCGGCTTTGGTTCTGAAGATGGTAACTACGTCGGTTTCCGCAAAGAAGCCAACAAAGGCTACACCTTGATGGTGCAAGACGAACGCACTAATGATCAGTTGGTCATTTACCGTGGCAGCAAGATTAGTGAAGACATTCGATCGGTGATTTCAGGTTACGATCCAAGAATCCGTCCTTGGTACACACCCGTTGCGACACAGAAAAAACCGTTATGGTCACCAATTTATGCCAATGCTGACGAACGCCAAGAAATCACCTTATCTGCTCTCTCCCCTATCTATGATGGTAATGAATTCAAAGCCGTCGTCGTCAGCGATATCAAAATCAATACCTTCAATGCGTTTCTCAGAAAGCTCAAAGATAGAACAGATGCCTCTGTTTATATCATCGATAAGCAGCAGCGCTTGGTCGCACACTCAGGCGGAGGCAGTGTCGTTTCATGGGGAACAGGAAAAACCAATAAAGGCCAACGCTTACTGGCAACAGAGAGTGCTACCCCCGTCATACGTGAAAGCGCCAGTTACGTAGACCAATTCCACCTAATCGATAATTTGGGCGAGCAGCGCTTTAGCTTCCGCCTAGACAACGAACGCTACTTCAACCAAATCACCCCTTACGAAGATGAACACGGCCTCACGTGGTTTATTGGGGTGTCGATCCCTGAAAGCAATCTGCTCGGTGAGTTGCCAGAAAACCAAAGAAACAGTTGGTTGCTCGGGCTAGCACTGAGTTGCATTGGGGTCATTGCAGGGTTAATTGCTTTTAATCGCGTAATCCAACCTATTACCTCGACAGCAGATGCGGCAAAGCATCTTGCTAAGGGCGATTGGGACACGAGCATGCCAAAGACGGGGCATATCTATGAAACCAGTATGCTGGTGGACTCATTCAATGAAATGGCTAGTAACTTAAAGGCCTCGTTTCACGCATTACAGTCTCAGCTTACCTATGACTCACTTACCAAACTTTACAGCCGTGAAGGCTTTATTGATGCAGCCAAGAAACACCCTGACAACGAAAAAGGCACGCTGTATTTGATTGGTATTGATCGCTTCCGAGACATCAATGACAGCCTAGGTCATTACAATGGTGACCAACTGCTTATCATTGCTGCCGCTCGTTTAAGGGGCACACTGCCATCCGAATACCTACTAGCTCGTACTGGTGGTGATGAGTTTGCCATCTACGCGCCAAACGTTACGCGAAGCGATGATGTTCAGCTACTGACTAATCGCTTACTTCAAACCTTCGCTTCCCCATTTTCAATGGAATCGGAAAGCGTGGTGATTAAGATATCGATGGGGATAGTGAGTGTCTCGAACCTCCACGATATTACACTACTGCTACGCAGTAGCAGCATTGCTCTGAGCAACGCGAAACAAGACAAAACCAGTGTTAGTATTTACAGCCCAGAGATGGGTAAAGCATCAAGGCATCGCACCAAGATGCTAGCGCGGATGAACCGAGCGATTGAGCTTCAACAATTCGAACCGTTTTATCAGCCTATTATTGATCTGGAGTCCGGCTCAACCATAGGGGCGGAAGCTTTAGCTCGCTGGATAACCGATGAAGGGGTGATCTCGCCACTCGAATTTATTCCTCTCGCGGAAGAGAGCGGGCTCATTTACGATATCGGAAAACAGATTCTGCATAAGTCCTGCCGAGATACAGCAATCGCGATTGAGTCAGGAAAGTGGAGCAAAGACTTCTCGATTCACGTCAATCTATCGGTCGATCAACTAAGCGAAAGTAGCTTTGTCGAACTAGTTAAAGGCACGCTACGTGACACCAAGCTTCTAGCAGGCAACCTGACACTAGAGATCACGGAGTCACGCATCGTCGACAATGACCCGACCATCATTGACAATATGCTAACGCTAAAAGCACTCGGTATCTCAATTGCGATTGATGACTTCGGCACTGGCTACTCATCCCTAGCCTATCTGCAGAAACTGCCATTTGACTGCTTAAAGATCGATCGCAGCTTTGTCAGCAAGCTAGAAAAAGAGAATCTAGACAGCTCCATCGTCGCGGCCATCGTTAACATCACTAAGGGTTTCAAAGTAAGCTTGGTGGCAGAAGGCGTTGAAACACAGCAACAGGCTGAACTCCTCAAGCAGCTGCAGTGCCCACTTGCTCAAGGATTCTTATACAGCCGTCCAGTTCCGTTTGACCAATGGCCTACCGACCTCAGCAACACCAAGGTCAAACAAAATACCAAACAGAGCCTCACCTAAGTCACGCAGAAATCGAATGAGTCAGATACAAAAATGCCAGCATGATGCTGGCATTTTTTATTGTTCTATTCTCTATCGCACTGTTAGATAACGCGAGAGAATTGCTGCTGGCGAGCCTTGGCACGTAGGTATTTATCAAAACACATACAGATGTTACGGATCAGCAAACGGCCACGCAGAGTAACGCGGATTTCTTTATCATCGACTTCAACCAAATCGTCGTTGATGAAGGTTTGTAGAAGCTCTAAATCTTCTTTGAAGTAGCGACTAAAGTTAACCGAGAACTCAGATTCAATCATGGTCTTATCAAGCTTAAAGTTACAGATAAGCTGCTTGATCACCTCACGACGTAGAAGGTCATCACTGTCTAGTGCCACGCCTTTCCAAAGTGCATGGCGCAGGTCATTCACCTGAGCGTAGTACTTCTTCAGCTCTTTTTGGTTTTGTGCGTAAGCATCGCCCACCATAGAGATAGCAGAAACACCGAAGCCAATTAGGTCAGCTTCACCTTGGGTAGTGTAGCCTTGGAAGTTACGATGCAGAATGCCTTCACGCTGAGCAACCGCTAGCTCATCTTCAGGTAGAGCAAAGTGGTCCATACCGATGAACTGGTAACCCGCTCCCGTTAGCGTCTCGATGGTATCTTGTAAGATAGCCATTTTCTCTTTCGCTTCCGGTAGGTCTTCGTCTTTAATCTTGCGCTGCGCAGCAAACAGCTGAGGCATGTGTGCGTAGTTAAATACCGATAAACGACCCGGTTTCATCTCCAGCACTTGCTTCAATGTTTCAGCGAACAAAGCTTGAGTCTGCTTTGGTAGGCCGTAAATCAAATCAAGGTTAGTTGAGCGGAAGCCTAGCTCTTTCGCTCGTTGAACCATCGCAATGATGAACTCTTCATCTTGCTCACGGTTAACCAGCTTCTGTACTTCTTTATTGAAGTCTTGCACACCAATACTCAGACGATTAAAGCCCTCGTTACGTAGGTGATCGAGAACATCCAGCTCAATCTCACGCGGGTCAACTTCAATACTGATCTCAGCGTCAGCGGTGAAGTTAAATTCCTCACGCAGAATCATCATCAAGCGAGTGATTTGTGTTTTGGTCAAAAACGTTGGCGTACCACCACCGAAGTGCAATTGAGTCACTTCACGACCATTCAATAAAGAGGCGCGTTGGCGGATTTCATGTTCAATAACATCAAGGTACTCATCCGCTTTATGCGAGTGACGAGTTATGACTTTATTACAACCACAGTAGTAACAAAGCTTGTGACAGAATGGAATATGCACGTAAAGAGAGAGTGGACGCTCAGGATATTGAGTACACGCCATGTCGTAATCAGCGACGGTAAACGCTTCATGAAACTCCAACGCAGTTGGGTATGAGGTGTAACGAGGTCCCGAATAGTTGTACTTGTTTAAGATCTCTTGATCCCAAACGATTTGCTGATTCGTTGTTACTGGCTTGCTCGACATAGCGGTATTTCCAATTTAGATCCGCGAGAACCTAAGGTCTCTCAAATCATTTTACATACATTAAAATATAGACGGGTTATTTTGCCACACGACCAGTAAGGCCGTTCTAAGACAAAATCAATTTTTCAGACAAAAACTCAGAACTGCTAGCTTGATCACTAACAAAGCGTCGGGATTAACGAGACGCAAAAGGTAAGAAGGCTCATTTAACACTATCTGTTAAAGACAAATCGCACTAAAGACAATGAGTCTTAAAAGCTGTATGTCTCAAAAGCAGCGCATCTTAAAAACTGCGCGTCTTGAAAACTAAATGTTAAACAAGCCTCTATATTAAATAGTCTTAGTGACTAGATCATCTGAATGTTGATTTGATTGTTGAGTGGTTTAACCTTCTCCTGCAATCTTTTCAAATCCTCGATGACCGCATCATTCAAGCGAGTCTCTGCCTTATGGCGTGTGAGATTCTGCTGCATGCGTTCTTTCTTGGTCAGCTCCTGCCTTTCATCTCCGCGAGCCATATCTTTTACGATGTGGTACAGCTCAGAAAGAGCAGGATACTCAGAATCAAAATCGACACGCTCATCACCCTGCACATTATCCATAATGATACACACTCGGATACTGATCTCAGGTAAGTCACATTGCCCTTGAATACCCGCTAAGCACAAAGTATTTACGTTTTCGTAAATCGTCGCGTTACGTTTTTCAATGGCTAGTGCTTGATGCTGCTTTTGCAACTCCGTCTGCTTCTTCACTTGAAGTAGAAGGTAACCTGCGTAAGAGCCCAAGCCGAGAATGATAATTCCACCAGCAATTGCTAATAAGGTTACGTTCATTGGCTATTAACCTTTAAAGCTGTCTAAATCGAAATCTTCGAATTGAGATAGCAAGTCTTCGTCAGAGCTCGCTTTCTTCTTAGATGCAACCGGTGCTTCTTCGAAGATCTCTTCTTCATCGTCTTCTGGCTCTAGTAGACCTAAGCGGCCCATTAGGTGTTCGATACGATCAAGTTTCTCATCAACAAACTTCTGTAGACCAGCACCTAGGTTTTCACCATTTTCGATACGATCGAGCAATGTGTTTAGTTGAGCATCATTCTCAAGCATCTCTAACTCTTGTTCGTTAGATAGCTTGCGCTCTTGTTTAGTCGGCTTCTTCACTGGTTCAACGATCAGCGGGATTTTTTTCTTGCTGCCTAAACGAGGGTCACGAGCTTGTGCAGCTTTACGCTGTTTTGCTTCGCTACCATCTGAGTGACGACTGCCAGACTTAAGGCCTTTACGTTTTTTAACACGCTTACGTTCACGACCTTCAACATCAGATTCACTACGGTTACGAGTAACCATAGGTTCCGGGGCGCCAAGTGCTCCCGGTTTTCTTGATTTCTTACTACGACCCATTACTGCACTTTCCTCAGTAAAATTACATCATTTCCAAAAAATTCTAGTTCGAGCTTATCCCGCTCTGCCAAAAACTGGAATGTTTGACGACTAAAGAAGACGACATGTGTCGGGTCATTCTTGTAGTGCCAACCAGCAAACGCATCTACGTCTATTACTAGTTTAGTCATAAGACCAATCCAGCCCTTGGGTTTAACTAAATTCAACCATTGCTGCCACACTTTGTCTGGGTGATAAAGATGCTCTATCACCTCCGTGGCAGTCATAAAGTCATACGTTTTTTCCAACACAGAGGTATCTGGGTGGTAATAGATATCGTACAACTCCATGGTGTGTCCGGCTTCTTCTAACATAATAGATAGCGTAGGGCCTGGGCCACAACCAAAATCTAACCCTTGTGAGTTAGATGAAATTTTGTCTGTTAGTGGATCCGCAATGCGAGATAAAAAGCGGCGATAGCCTGCATCACTAGGATCGTTCTCATGGAGATCATAGTGTGCTTTTTCTTCTTTTGCTTCTAACCTTTGTTCAGGTTTAACAAATACCAGTTCACATTGCTGACACTGCAGATAGGCTCTGCGTTTGTCTTCAAAATAGTGATTCACGCCTTGGTGATGGCATAAGGGACAAGTATACATAGCACATCCTTAAACAGGGATGCGAAACATACCAGAAACTGAGTTTATAGTGGAGTGGTATTGGGTGTTTTTTCATCAAATCAATAAAAAAAGCGATAGGAAAACCTATCGCTCTCTAAATCTGCCTATATCGGCCAAAATTTGCATACTCAACTTGGTACACAAATCTCCATTTGTTATTGGTGCTTTCCATGCCAAATTTGTTTGTTGTTCATCGTCCTGATGAGTTTTGGCTATCCTTTTCTAACACCTTGTTGCTGGGCTGTCCTAGCCTGATCCATTTCTGTCTATACCGTTAGACTAGATGATCATCCATATCTAAGTCAGCTCCTAGCTGATGGCCGTTACTTTACCCGGTTACAAAAAGACTACAAGAGTGCGACTTCACACTTTTGTACACAAATCGATCACACATTGATAAATCAGACATAAGTGTATAATTCATTAATAAAACCAATGCAAAAGAAAACGCCCCGATCATTACTGACCGGGGCGTCTCTTCAATCTCGCTCGAGCGTACATTCCTTGACTCTGGCTAAGAGCAAGAAACCGACAAATTAGTGTAAACCACCAACGTACTTCGATAAGGTATCAATTTCTGCGTCTGTTAACTTTTTAGCTACATCACGCATCATCGCATTCATGTCGTTATTACGGCTACCATCGCGAAATTTCTCAAGTTGAGCCTTGATGTAATCTGCGTGTTGGCCTGAAATCTTAGGGAAACCAGAAAGTTCGGTACCATTACCACGAGGGCCGTGACAAGCAATACATGCCGTTACGCCGCGTTCTGCGTTACCCGCTGTGTAAAGAACCTTACCTTCATCTACTACATTTTCAGGAGTAGAGTTACTAGAGATAGGTAGCGATGCGTAGTATGCCGCTAGGTCAGCCATATCTTCTTCAGATAAAGGCATCGCCATTGCACCCATTACAGGTTCATAACGACCTTGCTTACCACCACTCGTCATACCTAGCTTAAGCTCTTTTAACTGCTTATCTAGGTACTTCTCGTGTTGACCAGCCAGCTTAGGGTACTGAGTGATCAGACTGTTGCCGTCAGCACCGTGGCAGGCAACACATGTTTGTGATTTGGCTTTACCAGCTTCAATACTACCTTGAGCCCATACTGAGCAGCTGGCTAAAAGACTCAAAATTAGCGCTAATTTCTTCATGACATTCCATTATAATTATCAAGCTTCCAGTACCACTCTATGTTGCCACTCATGGTACAATAGGCGACCTTATGCCGAGCACGGTTATTTTACACAAATTCACAAAAAAGTAATCAATCGACTACACAAAGTCGAGATGGAGTTAACAGTGAGCGTAAAAATTCATTATCAAAACACGCATTTCATTACCAGTGCACCTGATATTCGTCATTTACCAGAAGACGAAGGGATCGAAATTGCGTTTGCAGGACGCTCCAATGCTGGTAAATCTAGCGCGCTAAATCGCGTTACAAACCAAAAAAGCTTGGCGAAAACCAGTAAAACACCCGGTCGAACTCAGCTAATTAACCTATTTAAGGTAACGGACGGTTGTCATATCGTCGATTTACCTGGATATGGCTTTGCTCAAGTACCACTTGAGATGAAGAAAAAATGGCAGAAGTCGCTAGGTGAATACCTACAACGACGTGAAAGCTTGAAAGGTTTAGTGGTATTGATGGATATCCGTCACCCAATGAAAGACCTTGACCAACAAATGATCTACTGGGCTATCGATAGCCGTATCCCAGTACAAGTTTTGTTAACAAAAGCAGACAAACTGAAAAGTGGCGCGCGTAAAGCACAGCTACTGAAAATTCGTAACGATGCGAAATCTTTCGGTGGTGATGTGGCGGTTGATGTCTTCTCTTCAATGAAGGGCATCGGCGTAGACCAGCTGCGTGCCAAGATGGATGAGTGGTTCGCACCAGCGCTTGCAGACCAACTGATCGATGAGTTAGCAGACGAAGAACACAACGATTCAGAGTAGTCTCTATATAGAGCTTTATCTATAATTAGAGGCTAAAGCACTGACAACCAGTGATTTAGCCTTATCAATACCCTGCCTTTTATAGGTGGGGTATTTTTTTACCCGAAAATGAGTCAGTTAAACCTAGATCTTGAGAGTTAAAGACAAGATTAATCAGTTAGAAGCGAGAGAAGTGAACCATACTAAAAGACAACCTTTAACAAACTGAACAGTGAGAAAGGAATACTCATGTGGAAAAAACCCTTGGCGACCATCGCACTTATATTGATCTCATTTTCTGGTGCAACGTCTGAATCGGAACAGCCCAAAACCGAGGCCGCTCTAGTCAATGTTGATATGACCTTAGATCTCGATGGCATGGAGAAGTACGCTCAAGAGGCAAGTGAATCTCTCGAGGTGATATCACAATCGTTGCAAGCCATCGTCAACAACCCCAACCTCAGCGATGACCAGCAGCAAGCATTGAATCAAACTGTTGAGAGCATTAATAAGCTTGCCAGTTCAACCAAAACATCCCTCAACCAACTACCGCAAGCCTTAGACAATTCTCGAATCGCCTTTAAGAAAACCAGTCAATTACTGCTAGATGACATCCAAACTAAAATCATTATTGCGCTGGCGGCGGTGATCGCGGTCATTGTTATCGCGTTAACGGCTATCTATCTACTGATCCTTAAACCCATGCAGCAAACATTAGTGAAAGCGGCCCATAACATCTCTTCCATGGCGCACTCAATACAGATCACAGCCGAAGCACTGAAATTCAGTACCGAAAAACAACAAGAAATCATGGATTACATTGAGCATTCACCCACTCAATGCACTGATAAATAAGACGTAAATGGTCAATGAATTATGAGCAATTTGTAAAATAAAAGTTATTTCCAAGAATAAAACAATCCACCTAGAGACGGATTTAAATTACCAATTGCTGATCAAATTCCAGATTTAAGACAAATCAAGTGATAGAGAGAAAGTTTCGACAAGAAGAGAGAAGGTACTAAAAAGAAGCCGATTAACGCGGGAATTATAGGTTGGAAATATTTTTCTTTCGCACAAGAAAAAACGCCCCAGTCAAATACTGACTGGGGCGGCTGAATCAGCCTAATCCAATAACGTGAAACAAAAGGTCTGAAAGATAGAACATCTTACCTCTGTACCCTACGAGATTTAATGTACAACAATTGCTCAGAAATGAAAACAATTTTTGTAGTTTTTTTTCATGAATGTTTTATTAAAACATCCAAATGCTTCTTACGACTCAACTTTATTTGAGACAAAAAAAAGCCAGTGTTTGTGCACTGGCTCATACTAATTTGCTCAATAAGGTCAAAAACTGATTAGTGGGCTTGATCCCAGTTGTCACCGTGGCCAGCTTCCGCAACTAGCGGAACTTCTAGCTCTGCAGCTGATTCCATCAATTGTTGTACTTTACTTTCAATTTCGGCTAAAGATGACTCTTCTACTTCAAATACCAATTCATCGTGTACTTGCATCAATAACTTAACTCGACCATCGCCTTCCGCTTGGATCCACTCATCAACCAATAGCATCGCTTTCTTGATGATGTCTGCCGCTGTACCTTGCATTGGCGCGTTGATCGCCGCACGCTCAGCAGCTTTACGACGCATGCCATTACGAGAGTGAATTTCAGGAAGGTGCAAACGACGACCGTAGATAGTTTCAACGAAGCCCTGCTCTGAAGCAGCACTGCGTGTGTCTTCCATGTACTGCATTACACCAGGGTAGCGCTCGAAGTAAGTATCCATGTAGTGCTGTGCTTCGCCACGAGGAATCCCTAGCTGCTTAGCCAAACCAAAGGCACTCATACCGTAGATAAGACCGAAGTTAACGGCCTTAGCACGACGACGTTGTTCCGTCGTTACATCCTCAATATTAACGCCGATGATCTCAGCCGCAGTTGCTGCGTGAATATCTTTGCCTTGTTGGAACGCTTCCAGAAGCGCTTTATCACCCGATAAGTGGGCCATGATACGCAATTCAATTTGAGAGTAATCGACCGCTAGAATCTTCCAACCATGTTGTGCAACGAATGCTTGGCGGATACGACGACCTTCTTCATTACGAATTGGGATGTTCTGTAAGTTTGGATCCGTCGAAGACAAACGACCCGTTGCTGTCACCGCTTGGTGATAAGACGTATGAACACGGCCCGTTTCAGCATTGATCATCTTCGGCAGCTTATCTGTGTAGGTAGACTTCAGTTTCGCAAGGCCACGATACTCAATGATCAGCTTAGGTAGCGGGTAATCAAGTGCGAGTTCTTGTAGCACTTCTTCATTGGTTGAAGGTGCACCTGATGGCGTTTTCTTAATAACAGGTAGACCCATTTTTTCAAAAAGAATCGCTTGCAGCTGTTTTGGTGAGTTCATGTTGAACTCTTGCTCTGCAATCTCGTAAGCTTTCTGTTCTAGCTCATCAAGACGAACCGCAATCTCTTGCGATTGAGCGCCTAGCAACATGTCATCGATGAATACACCTGTGCGTTCAATACGAGACATCACTGGAATCAGCGGTACTTCGATCTCTTCATAAATCGCTTTTAGTTTTTCATCTTGCTCGATGTTTTCCATTAAGCGGTTATGAAGATGCAGTGTTACGTCCGCATCTTCTGCTGCGTATGGAGACGCCTCACCCAGCTCAATCTGGTTGAAAGTAAGCTGCTTCTTACCTTTACCTGCGATCTGCTCAAACGAGATGCAGCTGTGTTGTAGGAAACGTAGCGCTAGGCTATCCATATCATGCTTGCCGCCAACACTATTGAAAACGTAAGACGCCAACATAGTGTCGTGTTTTATGCCTTTCATCTCGATACCGTAGCGCGCTAGCACACTCATATCGTATTTCAGGTTCTGACCTACTTTCGCTTGTGCGTCATCTTCGAGAATAGGCTTAAGCTGTTCAAGTACCCAGTCACGATCCAGCTGCTGAGGTGCATCTAGGTAATCATGGGCAACCGGTACGTAAGCGGCAACGCCTTCTTCGGTTGCGAATGATAGACCAACAAGGTTAGCGACCATGTAATCTAGGCTGTCTGTTTCAGTATCAAAGGCAAACACCTCTGACGCTTTCAGTTTCTCTAGCCACGCATTAAAAGAGGCTTCATCTAAGATGGTTTCGTAGTTGCTGCGATCAATCGTCACGGCAGACGTATTCATCTCTACAGTAGACGTTGTTGCAGAAGCGCTGCTGCGTACTGATCCAGCTCCCGCTGCGGCAGATTTCTCATCCGCTTCAACCACACCACTGCCGCCTTCAAGTAGCTCGTTTAGCCAAGATTTGAAGACCAGTTGACCGTATAGCTTAATCAGCTCATCCGTGTTTGGTTGTGCTTTTACAAGCGACTCAGGCGTCTCTTCTAGCTCGACGTCGAGTTTGATTGTTGCAAGCTCGTAAGACATCTCAGCGTTGTCTTTATTATCAATCAGCTTCTTAGCCATCGTTTTTGAACCACGGAAGCCAAGAGCGGCAATATCATCAAGGTTTTGATACAGCTTTTCGATGCTACCAATACCTTGTAGAAGGGCTGTTGCTGTTTTATCACCGACACCCGGAACACCAGGAATGTTATCGACTTTATCGCCCATCAGCGCCAGGTAATCGATAATAAGCTCTGGCGGGATACCAAACTTCTCAATCACGCCTTCACGATCCATTACCACGTTGGTCATGGTGTTGATCAGAGTAACGTTGTCATCGACAAGCTGCGCCATATCTTTATCGCCAGTACTAATGAGCACAGGCATACCCATCGCAGAAGCTTGAGAAGCAAGCGTACCGATCACATCATCCGCTTCAACGCCGGGAATAGAGATAAGTGGCAAACCCATTGCACGAATCACATTGTGCAAAGGCTCAATCTGGCAACGAAGATCATCAGGCATAGGTGGACGATTTGCCTTGTACTCTGGGTACATGTCATCACGGAACGTCTTTCCTTTCGCATCAAAAATTACCGCAATACGATCAGAAGCAAATTGACGCATCATGCTGCGCAGCATGTTAACTACACCATAAACAGCGTTAGTTGGGATATCACCATTGCTCATTGTGCCAGGGTAAGCATGGAACGCGCGATATAGGTAAGAAGAGCCATCGATCAGAATCAATGGATTATCAGGAATACGAGCCATAATGTTTGTGTATCCAGTAAGTACAGAAATTATCTGTTAAGAATGCCACGTCTGTTGGTTGGATTCCACGTTGTCGATCTGTATCCGTTCACTCGGTTGTGTTCGTTATAATCGATTTGTTGTTATTTTTTGTTCTTAGACGCAAGCGTTCTGTGGATAACTCTGTTTATATTATTTATCCACCCTGTTGAGAACTAAGGTAAACAACTCAAAAAATACCAATAAACAATTGAAAATAAAGAATAATTTTACAGATCGAACATATGATCAACGATCTTTTCTCGATCTTGCGTTGTGGAAAAGAATGCTGGTGGCGTTTTATTCATAAAAATACGTGCCACTAAATATGCATATTGTTGAATTGGTAGGTATAAAAAAAGCGACACCCGAAGATGTCGCCTAGCAAAAACCGGTAAAGCTATTCAAATTGAATATCACAGCTTTACCTAAAAGCTATAAATTACACTGGAAGCAATGTGAGCAATGTCGTGTCAAAAAGAACTTAGTACAAGTTCGCGAGAATTCTGTTGGGTAACCAAGTAGATACTTGAGTACTTAACATCCTTGTGAACATTTCCTCATTCCCTAAGACGAAGTTAATAATAATGATTCTCATTTAATAGTCAACACTTAAGTGAGAATAAATCTCATTTAATTTATAGACTGTTAACGCCAGTGCTCAAATTTGCTTAAAAAAATGGATTCTATGGTCATTAATGTCTTCTTTTTCTTCAAATTTTTCGATTAAGTAACCGTTTCTTAATAACAGGCGCAACATTGCAGGGAACTGGTTACGGGACTTAACCTTTAACTGCCTATAGCCCTGCTCTTGCGCCCACTGTTCCTGAGCATCTAATTGCGCCTGTGCTACGCCTTTGTTCCTCGCGAGCGGTGACACGCCACCAAACCAGCTGTAAAAAGTATGCTGATCCAATTCATAGCCGATCTTAAAACCGAGCAACACGCCAGATTCTTCAGCCACTAAGATAAGGTTCTTTTTCCCTGTCAGTCGCTCTGAAAGGGAAGCGATACTTTCTTTTTTAGCGAACTCAGAGATCTGTTCGACAACAGACACCACCTCTTCTAACGAGCCTTCACGTACAACAACTGACATCTTATCCATCCTTATAAACGAAAGGGCTGGCACACTGGCCAACCCTTAACTGATCACTTAAGTGAACTCTACACGATTACTTTTCTTTTAAGTGCTCTGCAGCTTGTGCATTGTCTTCTGCAAGCCACTCAGCAACATCTTTAGCAAAGTAAGTAAGAATGCCGTCGGCACCAGCACGCTTAAAGCACAGCAGTGATTCCATAACGGTGTCGCGCTCTTTTAGCCAACCGTTTTGAATTGCTGCTTTGTGCATCGCGTATTCACCAGACACTTGGTAAGCAAATGTCGGCGCTTGCAGTTCATGCTTAACACGGCGCACGATGTCTAGATAAGGCATACCAGGCTTAACCATCACCATGTCGGCACCTTCATTAAGATCCATCGCGACTTCGTGAATCGCTTCATCGCTGTTTGCAGGATCCATCTGGTAGTTCTTCTTGTTACCACCTTTCAGATTCGAAGCACTGCCGACTGCGTCGCGGAATGGGCCGTAATAGCACGATGCGTATTTCGCAGAGTACGCCATAATCTGAGTATGAATATAGCCCGCTTCTTCTAACGCTTCACGGATCTTACCAATACGACCATCCATCATGTCCGATGGTGCAACCACGTCAGCACCCGCTTCAGCGTGTGATAGTGCTTGCTTGATCAAGACTTCAGTCGTCTCATCATTCATCACGTAACCATCTTCGTCGATGATGCCGTCTTGGCCGTGTGTGGTGAATGGGTCTAACGCGACATCAGTAATAACGCCAATATTTGGCACGTGCTCTTTAAGTGAACGTACAGCACGTTGAACCAAACCTTCAGAGTTATGGGCTTCAGCCGCGCATAAGCTTTTAGCATCTTGGTTCACGACTGGGAATAGAGCAATCGCAGGAACACCCAATTTAGAAAGGTAATCCGCTTCCTCAAGCATAAGATCGATCGACAGACGTTCAACACCCGGCATGGACTCGACAGGCTCGCGGCGGTCTTTACCCATCAGGATAAACATTGGGTAGATTAGATCATCCACAGACAATTGATTTTCTGCCATTAGGCGACGGCTAAAGTCGTGCTTACGCATGCGGCGCATACGGCGACCTGGGAATTGACCTTGAATTGAAACAGACACTAGATTCTCCTTGCCTAGTCTAAGCACCGAAATACTTAGATATGAAAAGTGCTAAATACAGGCAAAAGCATATCACTGATGGCTCAGGACGCTAGCAGTAAAATATAAAACCCACTCAAAAACAGGGATAAATGGCAAAAAATGACCTTCTCCTCACACTGCCGTATACTCATGACAACTCAGTAAAGACCGCTTTCAGGACAAAACAATGATCGACACTCATGCTCATATTTACGCGAGCGAATTTGATGAAGACCGCGAGCAAGTTGTAGAGCGCGCACTGGCTCAAGGGATTGATACCATTCTATTGCCGAACATCGATTTAGAATCTATCGAACCAATGCTAGCGACGGAAGCTCAGTTTCCTGATGTGTGCCGTTCAATGATGGGCTTACACCCTTGTTATGTGGATGCGAATATCGAGCAAACCCTCAAAACCATTCGAGCTTGGTTTGATAAGCATGATTTTATCGCTGTGGGTGAGATTGGCATCGACTTGTACTGGGATAAAACTTTCAAGGTTGAACAAGAGATGGCGTTTGTGACTCAACTGCAATGGGCCAAAGAGCTCGATCTACCTGTGGTGATCCACACTCGTGATTCTATTGAAGAGACACTTGCCCTACTTCGTAAAGAACAAGATGGCAGCTTACGTGGCGTATTCCACTGTTTTGGCAGCAGCTTAAAAGAGGCTCAAGCGATCAACGCGCTCGGCTTTCACCTCGGATTAGGTGGTGTTTCGACCTTTAAGAATTCAGGAATGGATAAGGTGATCCCACATCTGGATATGAATTACGTCATCCTAGAAACAGATTGCCCCTACTTGGCACCTACACCAAATCGCGGCAAACGCAATGAACCGGCCTACACAGAATTGGTGGCAAAACGCATCGCCGAATTACGCGGAATTACTCTTAAAGAAGTCGAAAACATAACCACTATCAATGCTAAATCATTGTTTAATTTATAACAAATCTATTAATAAGTAATTATTACGGATTTTTCCTGAATTTATTTGAGAAAGCTAAGTGACATGTATAGTATCAACCACCTGCATATGGAGGTAGTTGATTATGTGTGACCATTCACAGCACTTACAACGTCAACATCGAACTCTATGGCATAAAATTTGGGGCATCAAAGAGCTCTATATATGTCAGAACTGTGGCTATCAGTTAAAGATTCGATAAACAGACATAATAAAAAAGCGGCCCTAGGCCGCTTTTTTATTATGTAATTTTTACTGAAGCATTCCAAATCAAGATTCAGCTTCTTCCTCTTCATCCGCATCTGGCTTACGCGTATAAAAACGTGCGAAGAACAGACCAATCTCAAACAAAATACACATTGGAATCGCCAACAGTGTTTGCGAGATCATATCTGGTGGTGTCAGCATCATACCGATGATGAAAGCACCCACAACAATGTAAGGACGCTTTTCAGACAAAGATTGAGGCGTTGTTGCACCCGTCCAACACAACAAGATAATCGCAACTGGCACTTCAAAGGCAATACCAAAAGCAAAGAACAGCGCGAGTACAAAATCAAGATAGCTTGAGATGTCGGTTGCGAACTCTACTCCCCCTAATGATATGGCCGTAAAAAAGCCAAATACCAACGGGAATACAATAAAGTAAGCGAACGCCACACCACAGTAAAACAGCAATGAACTTGAAGCCAATAGCGGCATGATCAAGCGTTTTTCATGCTTGTATAAACCCGGAGCAACAAAAGCCCACACCTGATACAAAATAAATGGAACCGCGAGAAATATAGACGCGATCAAGGTTAATTTCAGTGGTGTGAAAAATGGCGATGCAACATCGGTTGCGATCATCGTCGCCCCTTCCGGTAGACGATCTACCAAAGGTGCTGATACGAATTCATAAATATCATTAGCAAAATAAATTAGCCCGACAAATATCACTAGCACCGCGACAATCGCACGTAGTAGGCGATTACGTAGTTCTAGAAGGTGGCTAATTAAAGGCTGTGTCTGCTCAGTCGAAGACATGTCAAACCTCTTAAACAGGAAGATCGAAAAGGAGCCGCACACCTATCTATCCAGTTGAATTGGTATCCACTTGAATAGGTATCCACTTGAATAGGTATCGACTTGAATAGCTATCGACTTAAACATCTAGCGACTCAAGTATCCGGCGACTCCTCCTTGCGAGACTATTCGGCTTTCTTATCTGACGGTGCTGAAGCTTCGCTGTTGACCTGAATGGTTTCAGATTCCACAGTTTCCGTGACACTAGGTTTAGTCTCACTTGGCTCATCAGACTCAGGCTTAGCATACGGACGTTGAACCTCAGCAGCGGCCTGCTTGAGTTCATCGACTGACGCTTTAAGGTCTGGAGATAAATCTTCCATTCCCATTTTTTCCGCCTTGCGTAGGTTTTCTTGCAGCTCTTGCACCTTAAGCTCATGAGAAAGTTCATCTTTCACACTGTTTGCCATGCTTTTCGCTTGTCCAACAAACTTGGAAATACTGCGAATCGCCACGGGCAAACGCTCAGGCCCTAAAACCACTAACCCAACGACAGATATTAATACCAGTTCCCAAAAACCGATATCAAACACGATTTAGGCCTGCTCTTTGTCTTTCTTTGTTTCAGCAGTTGTTTCAGCGTGAGCTTCTGTCTTCTGCTGTTCAATATTCTTTGGTTCGAAGTCTGCATCTTTCTTATCTGCAGGCTTGTCTTCATCGCTCATCGCTTTTTTGAAGCCTTTAACCGCTGAACCTAAGTCACCACCCATACCGCGCAGTTTCTTTGTTCCGAATAGCAAAATTACAATTACAGCAATGATTAGAAGTTGCCAAATACTGATACCACCCATTGTCATTGTCCTCGGGTCTGTCTACACATAAAAATATTAAGAGAGTCTACTGTCTAACGACGGTAAGCTCGCCAACTAAGCAACCAAAATGTGACACCTGCGATGCCACAGCCCATAGATAGCTGCTCATAAGGGCTTGAAACTAATATTGCGGAGCATACGACTAAAGTGGCTCCAACGCCAAACAAAAACTTTCCAGTTGCTTGCTGACGCTTACTATCTCGGTAGCCTTGATAAAGCTGATCCATTCTGTGGTTCATCGCTTTACCTTGGCGCAAGCTGTCATAAAGTAGCTCTGGCAGCTCTGGCAGTTTTTCTGCCCAGAATGGCGCGCGCTCTTTTACTGCGTTGATCACAGCTTGCGGCCCCACCTGATTCATCATCCAGGTTTCAAGGAAAGGCTTGGCAGTTGCCCACAAATCAAGTTGCGGATATAACTGGCGACCTAGGCCTTCCACATACAACAAGGTCTTCTGTAGAAGTACCAACTGAGGCTGAACCTCCATGTTGAAACGTCTTGCTGTATTAAATAAGTTTAGCAACACATGGCCAAATGAGATCTCGCCAAGTGGTTTTGCAAAAATTGGCTCACACACCATACGAATCGCGAACTCAAAATCATTGACGTTGGTGTCGTGTGGAACCCACCCCGAATCAACGTGTAGCTCTGCAACCTTACGGTAATCTCGATTAAAGAAAGCCAACAGATTCTCTGCTAAATAGCGCTTATCTTCGCTGTTGAGCGTGCCGACAATGCCACAATCCAAACCAATCCACTGAGGGTTATCTGGATTCTCTGGGTTAACGAATACGTTGCCCGGGTGCATGTCTGCATGGAAAAAGCTGTCTCGGAATACTTGGGTGAAGAATACCGTCACACCACGTTCCGCCAGCAATTTCATGTTGGTGCCGTTGGCTTCTAGCGTCTCAATATCGGATACTTGAATCCCATAGATTCGCTCTGACACCATCAGGGTTTCACTGCTTAAATCAGGGATAACCTCAGGGACATACAACTCTTCACTGCCTTCAAAATTACGTCGCAGTTGAATCGCATTAGCCGCCTCTCGGCGCAGGTCTAGTTCATCAAGTAATGTTTTCTCGTACTCATGAACGACTTCAACTGGTTTCAAACGACGTGCTTCAGGAAGCGACTTAGCGACTATACGCGCCATTCGGTGCATCAGTTTTAGATCTGCATCAATCACCGGGCGAATATCAGGTCGAATGACCTTCAGAACAATCTCTCGACCGCTCTCTTTAAGCTTGGCAGTATGCACCTGAGCGATAGAAGCAGAAGCAAGCGGCTCGATCTCAAAGTCGGTAAACCAGTTATCTAAACTGCCACCCAGCGCCTTTTCCATATCTTGCTTAGCCAGTTGACCATCAAACGGCGCAACTTGGTCCTGCAACAACGCCAACTGATCGGCTATATGAGGGGGGAACAAATCACGACGGGTCGACATCATCTGTCCAAACTTGATCCACACAGGGCCAAGTTCTTGCAACGCAAGACGCAAGCGATGACCCAACTCTTTATCTTGATGCTTGTTCTTAAACCAAAACAGTGACTTTCGCGCCAGCAAAGGAGCTTTAGTCAGTTGGTGTTCCGGCATCAACTCATCAAGGCCGTATTCCAACTGTACCTTGATAATATGATAAAGACGTTTCAGTTCTGTTGGGGTCATGCTTTCTCCAACAGAGCGTTCAACTTAGCTTCAAGACGAGCAGCAGAGCTTTTTACGTCATCAACCTGATCGCAAAAATGTGCCACCTCTAATGGCGCAGGAGCAATCTTCCACTCTTCAGTTAATACCTGAGCGAGGTGGTTTTGATGCTTAGTGGCTTGCTTCGCCACAAAACCACCGACGTTTTTAACGCCTTGGACCAAGGTATGCGCTACGACATCACCCGTCACACGAGATAACCACTCTTCCAAGTCAGGCTTGCAGTCTGTCATCAGCTGAGCAAATTTCTGTGCCAGTTGAATATCACCCTCTAAGATCAGCTTATCTTGCTTGATAAGCTTAGTGATGTTCGATTGCTCACGCAGTTCAGGTAACACCGATAGGTTCAAAGATAGGTAGCAATCAGGCTGCCCTTCGTATTCCGACAACACATCGATTTGCTGGCTGAAAACGAAAGTGAGTGTTTTATTCAACTCTTTCAAATTAACTTGAATGATCTGCCCCTTTAAACGAGACAAACGACGAACCAAGACTGGGTCATCGTTCACGAAAGTATTTAAAGAGGTTTCAATAACCGCGGTTACCAATGGATCAAATGGCATGACTGTCCTTACCTTTGAAAACGGATAAGCCTTAACCTATCCGTTCTGTCTTTATTCTTATTGTTTAGCACGCCCTACGAGCCTGCTACCAAGTTCGACTAGAACTTGTAACCGCGGTGCAGCGCAACAATGCCGCCCGTTAGGTTGAAGTATTTAGTATTCTCGAAACCCGCTTCCTGCATCATACCTTCCAAGGTTTCTTGGTTAGGGTGCATGCGGATAGATTCTGCAAGGTAACGATAGCTGTCTGCATCGTTAGCAATCAGCTCACCCATTTTTGGCAACAGGTGGAAAGAGTATGCATCGTAAACCTTTGATAGCGGCTCAAGTACTGGCTTAGAAAACTCAAGAACCAACAGACGACCACCTGGCTTAAGCACGCGGTACATTGAACGTAGCGCTTGGTCTTTATCGGTTACGTTACGCAGACAGAAGCTGATAGTAATGCAATCGAAGTAGTTGTCTGGGAAAGGCAGCTCTTCAGCGTTTGCTTGAACGTAATGTACGTTGCCAACAATACCGCTATCACGCAGCTTATCACGACCAACATTCAGCATTGAGTTGTTGATATCAGCAAGAACCACGTGGCCTTTTTCACCAACGATACGCGAGAACTTCGCAGTCAGGTCGCCAGTACCACCACCAAGGTCAAGGATACGTTGACCCGGGCGAACGCCACTGCAATCAATCGTGAATCGCTTCCACAAGCGGTGAACACCACCCGACATTAAGTCATTCATGATGTCGTATTTAGCGGCTACAGAGTGAAATACCTCTGCTACTTTCGCGACTTTTTCGTCTTTTGCGACTGTTTCGAAACCAAAGTGTGTGGTTTCTGACTCTACTGCTGAATTTGTCTGCACGCTTGTGTCCATAATGCTGTTATCTACCATGGTAAGTTCTCATCGACAGCGCTCTTTGTATTTAGAGGCGCTGCGGCCGATTAGTTTACTTTATCCTCAGCAGGTTGTCTTTCTACTAAGGAGGCATTTTCTGAAAAAGCCTCATTTTGCGCCATTTCAGCCAAACCAATCGAAATCGGTTTCTTCACTTCAACCCCCAATTGCTTGAAGCTTTCAGCCTGACGAATCACATTGCCCCGCCCTGTGACTAACTTATTCATCGCCCCTTGATAACTTTGGTTGGCTCTATCAAGTGAGCTGCCAAGGCCTTCCATATCATCAACAAACAGGCGCAGCTTGTCGTAAAGCTTGCTCGCACGTTCCGCGATAACTTGTGCGTTCTGGTTTTGTCTGTCGTTGCGCCATAAGTTATCAATGGTCCGCAGTGCCACCAGCAGAGTAGTTGGGCTAACCAAGATAATGTTTTGCTCCATCGCATCTTTAACCAAGCTAGGATCCGCCTGAATCGCCACTTGGAATGCTGGCTCAACCGGGATAAACATCAACACATAATCCAGACTCTGTATGCCTTTGAGCTGATGATAATCTTTCTGGCTCAAGCCTTTAATGTGCGCTCGCAGTGACACCAAGTGATCACGCAGTGCGGCATCGCGTTGTTGGTCGGTTTCGGCATTGAAATAGCGCTCAAACGCCACCAACGCCATTTTCGAATCGACCACCACTTGCTTATCTTGTGGCAGATGAACGATCACATCCGGCTGGTAACGCTTGCCTGCATCGTTTTGCAGATTCACTTGCGTTTGGTATTCGTGGCCTTCGCGTAGCCCTGATTCAGCAAGCACGCGAGCCAGTACCACTTCGCCCCAGTTACCCTGCTGTTTGTTATCGCCCTTTAGCGCTTGAGTCAGGTTAACCGCTTCACGCGTCATACTCTCATTCAAACGTTGTAGGTTCTTAAGCTCGTGCACTAAGGTATGACGCTCTTTGGCTTCTTGGCTGAAGCTATCGTTCACTTGTTTCTTAAAGCCTTCCAACTGCTCTCTCAATGGAGACAACAAACCTTCTAAGCTCTGCTTATTCTGCTGATCGACCTTGGCAGTTTTACTCTCAAACAGTTGGTTCGCTAACAACTCAAACTGCTGCTTAAGTCGAGATTCAGCTTGTTCTAGCAACTGCAGCTTTTCGCTATTGGCGAGGTTTTCTTGATCGTGCCTTGCCTCTTGCTCACGAAGTTCAGCTTCCAATTCAGACTTGTGATCCTTAAGCACATTGATCTCATCAGCGTACTGCTGGCGCTCTTGCTTTACCGCCTCAAAGTAGCGCAGCTTTTCCATCGCAGCCATCACCTTACCGTGCGCCTGTTTGAGCTCGAATGCCGCTTTGTCTCGGTCATCATCTAACTCATTGAGTTCTTGTTGCGCCTCTGCAAGTGATGATTTGAGCTGAGATTGCTGAGATTCATGCAACAAACGATCGGACTCTAGCTGCTGTTCGAGCAATCGCTGCTGAAAAGAGAGCTTCTGTTTAATCCACCAACCCACGACGCCACCGCTGACGAGCGCGCCAGAAATTGCAGCAATAAGCGTTGCCTGATGTTCGATAATCCATTGCATGATAATGATTTAGCCTAATTGGAAATAACTCATTAAATGGTATTTTGATACTGGATAAATGTCCAGTTTGCCGTATTAAAATTCGGCAGATAGACTAGGCGCTCCGTATTCTGTCCCATCAAATTAGAATGAGTTACCATGAACGAACGTCGTGCCTTAGGCTTTGGCCTTTCCGCAGTATTGCTGTGGTCAACGGTCGCTACTGCTTTTAAGCTGACCCTTGCTGAGTTTTCACCTATTCAAATGCTGACTATCGCTAGCATTGTGTCGTCGATTGCGCTGATCGCAGTCTGCGCTTTTCAAGGCAAACTTTCTCAGCTGAGTACAACGTTCCTTTCAAACCCTTGGTATTACCTGCTGCTTGGCTTGGTTAACCCATTGGCCTATTACCTGATCCTATTCAAAGCCTACGACCTGCTGCCCGCTTCTCAAGCTCAAGCTATCAACTACAGCTGGGCTATCACGCTAACCTTAATGGCGGCGGTTTTTCTGGGGCAAAAGATTCGTAAGCAAGATTGGATCGCCTGTACTTTCAGCTATGCGGGTGTGGTAGTTATTGCGACCAAAGGCGATGTGTTAGGCATGCAGTTCGACAGCCCACTCGGTGTGGCACTGGCGCTGCTTTCTACTCTACTTTGGGCGGGATATTGGATTCTCAACACCAAAAACAAGGCTGACCCAGTGGTTGGCGTGCTGCTTGGTTTCTTAGTTGCATTACCCTTCGCGATCGGTTTAACCCTTTACGAAGGCGAAAGCTTTAGCCAAATTACGGCGAAGGGTTGGATGGCGGTGACTTACGTTGGTCTGTTCGAGATGGGGATTACCTTTGTATTGTGGTTATCAGCACTCAAGCTAACCAACAATACAGCACGTATCAGCAACCTGATTTTTGCCTCGCCATTTATCTCACTGATGCTACTTTCAACCATCATTGGTGAAGAGATTCACCCAGCGACACTGTTTGGTTTGGTACTGATCATTGCTGGCTTGGTGATTCAACAGATCAAGTTTTCTAAAAACAAAGCTGCGTAAATAAGAGCCAAAAGACTCGATTGATCGCGAAAACCATCAATTTAGTTACCTTTAACGCTAAACTAGATACAAAAATGGCGAGCCGTATGACTCGCCATTTTTATGTAATTTAAAATCTATGGGAAAACTTAAACCCACTGTCCCGCAGCAAAACCTGAGCTCCAACACCATTGGAAGTTATAGCCTCCAAGCCAACCTGTTACGTCCATTACTTCACCGATGAAGTAGAGGCCGGAGACGCTCTTACACTCCATGGTTTTTGAAGATAAGTGATTGGTGTCCACACCGCCTAGAGTCACTTCGGCCGTTCGATAACCTTCAGTGCCGTTTGGCGCAATTTTCCAGTTCTCTAGGTGCTCAACAATACCACTAAGCTGCTTTTCATTGAACTGCTTAAGCGGTTTGTCTTCCAGCTCTTTACGGTCAATCAACACTTCCACAAAACGCTTCGGCAGTGCTTTCGCCAAAGTATTTTTCAAACTCTGATTTGGGTGCTTCTCGCGAGAATTGGCCAGCAACTCAGCCACATCCACTTCAGGTACTAGATTAATCGAAACCGATTGACCCGCTTTCCAGAACGAAGAAATTTGCAGTACTGAAGGACCAGATAAGCCGCGGTGAGTAAACAGCAACGCTTCTTTGAACAAGGTGCCGTCTTGCGCCGTGATCTCAGCAGGAATTGCGATACCAGAAAGCTCTGCGAAATCTTCTTTGTCTTCTTTATGCAGCGTGAATGGTACTAGCCCCGCCGTAGTCGGCATTACAGACAAACCAAATTGCTCGGCAATCTTATAGCCAAATGGCGTTGCGCCCAGCTTAGGCATCGACAAACCACCAGTCGCTACCACCAATGAGTCACATTCAACTTGGTCGGTATTGAGGTGCATCTTGAAGCCAGCGTCTGTTTTTTCGATGGAGTGAACATCACAACGGTAGCGTTGTTCGACTTTCGCTTGCTTACACTCGTCAAGCAACATGCTCACAATGTCTTTTGCGGTGTGGTCATTCACACAGAACAATTGGCCGTGATCGCGCTCTTCGAACTCAATACCGTACTTGCTCACCATCGAGATGAAATCCCAGTTGGTGTATTGAGATAAGGCTGATTTCACGAAGTGAGAGTTGTTACACAGGAAGTTGTTTGCTGAAACATCGTAGTTAGTGAAGTTACAACGGCCGCCACCTGAGATTAAAATTTTTCTGCCTGGCTTTTTCGCATGATCAACCACCAGCACTCGTCGGCCACGTTTACCAGCTTCCGCAGCACACATTAAGCCTGCGGCGCCCGCACCAATTACGATTACATCAAATTTTTCACTCATGTGGTTCTGCTTTTCTTCACTTTTGCAGCCCGAGTACGCCCTGTTCTCGAAATGCCATCAATAAAAAAGGATGTGCATAAACAGCACATCCTTACTAATTGCTCGCTATTTTAGCGGCAATTTTAAACTTTGCAATTGGTGTTCAATTGTACAATTTGTAGACAGCAGCAAAACCACTATTTGGCTTAGCGAACCAACAACCGTAGTTTTACACCAAAAACTAAGTTCTACTTCACACGTGCTAAATGACTTAGACGATGAAAGAAGCCAGCAACGTTACACCCAGCAGGGCGGAAGAGAGTATGAATAACTTTCTCACACGATCGCACTTCGCAGTAAACACTTCATCGTGATGATGGTGATACTCTTTGCTTTTGATGTAGCTAAACAAGCGAACCTGTTTGGTCATATTGCCATGGGTTGTGAAAAAACCGCCTCCGTCTACTTGTTGATAAAGCAGAGGATGCGCTTCTCGCATAATATAAATGAGCGTTCTTAGCGCAGTAAAATAACGCGCCCAGTTCACGCAAGTCACAACCATTAGTGCAAATAGAATAGTGTCGCCGCTGATCATCCTTTCCTCCCTACATCTTCATAAGAAAACTCAAAAGAAAAAGATAATCAGTGTCTTTCTCGTACTACCTAAACGGCAGGAGCTTCCATAATTGAAGATGAACCATCTTTTGCCAATTGCGCTAGGTCTTTATCAATAAAGAACAGTGCTTTACCGTCTTCACCAACAAGTTCTAGCTTATCCAATACACCTTTAAACAACTTCTCTTCTTCGTGTTGCTCTGCAACGTACCATTGCAGGAAGTTAAAGGTTGAGTAGTCTTGTGTGCTGAAAGCAACGTGAGCCAGTTTGTTGATCTTTTCAGTAATCATCTGCTCATGTTCATAAGTTTCACGGAACACTGCGCCAAGGCTTTCGAATTCGTGTTTTGGTGCTTCAATCGCACCCAGAATTGGCATTGCACCTGTTTCGCTTACGTAAGTGAAAAGACGCTGCATATGTTCCATTTCTTCTACTGCATGAACACGCAGAAACTCTGCTGCACCTTCAAATCCTTTGTCTTCACACCAAGCACTCATTTGTAAGTATAGATTGGATGAGAAAAATTCTAGGTTAATTTGATCATTCAGTTGCTCAACCATAGTTTTTGACAGCATTTAAGACTCCTAATTACATCCTCAATTTTCTCTACTATATCACTATTTAATGAATATCTCGCAGGCCATTAGTTAACCAATATTTTGAGCTGTCATTACGCAAGACAGTGGATATGAGATCACTTCAGCAAAAAAAGCCATCGCATAGTGCTAATCTTTAAACAGACAATGAATAAAGGAGGTAGCGATATGAGTTACAAACATATTTTGGTCGCAGTCGATTTATCAGAAGACAGCAAATTAATTGTGGATAAAGCGGTAGCATTGGCAAAGCCATTGGAAGCCAAAGTCTCTTTTATCCATATCGATATTAACTACGCAGAGCTCTACACTGGCCTGATTGATATCAACATGGCCGAAACCCAGCACAACGCGATGGAAGCGTCTCGTATTCAGCTGCAAAATTTTGCGGAGCACGCTCAATACCCGATCACCCATACCCTCGTTGGCAGTGGTGATTTAAGTCATGAACTGTGTGACACCATCAACGAGTTCAATGTTGACCTCGTGGTTTGTGGTCACCATCAAGACTTTTGGAGTAAGCTGCTTTCTTCAACACGACAACTGATCAACGCGTCTCCGGTTGATATGCTGGTCGTGCCTCTAAGAGATTCAGAAGACTAATGATTTAAGGTTAGGTAACATACAGCTCATATCTTATTAACGAAGTTTTACTATGAGCTATTTAGCTGGTGTTACCCTCCTATGGGCCTTCTCCTTTAGCCTGATCGGCGTTTACCTTGCGGGTCAGGTTGACTCTTGGTTCTCTGTTTTAATGCGTGTTGCCCTTGCTGGCGTCGTATTTCTTCCTTTTCTAAAGTTTCGCGGCATATCGCGTAAGCTGATCGCTAAATTGATGGCGATTGGTGGTATCCAGCTTGGCCTAATGTACTGCTTCTACTATCAGTCTTTCTTACTGCTGTCCGTTCCTGAAGTCCTTTTATTTACGGTTTTCACACCAATTTACGTCACGCTGATTTATGACTTTCTTAAAGGGCAATTCTCTCCGTGGTACTTAGTGACAGCTGCAATTGCGGTATTGGGCGCGGTATTCATTAAATTCGCAGGCATCAACGAAAACTTTTTAGTTGGCTTCCTTGTCGTACAAGGCGCGAACCTCTGTTTTGCTATCGGTCAGGTGGGCTACAAAGTGGTGATGGAGAAAGAATCGACCGAGTTACCTCAGCGAACAGTATTTGGTTACTTCTACCTAGGGGCGTTATGCGTCGCATCGGTTGCTTTCATGCTGCTGGGCAACCCTGAAAAACTACCAACCACAACACTTCAATGGGGAATCCTGATCTACCTTGGCTTGATTGCCTCTGGATTGGGTTACTTTATGTGGAATAAAGGCGCGTGCATGGTGAATGCTGGTGCGCTAGCGGTGATGAACAATGCATTAGTGCCTGCGGGCCTTGTGGTGAATATCCTGATTTGGAACAGAGATGTCGATTTAGTTCGATTGTCTATTGGTGGCGCTGTTATCTTATTCTCTCTATTCGTCAATGAGACGTGGGTGAAGAAACGCGTTGCAAGATCCGCAAGCAACGCCTAACTGCTTTCAATGAGCTGCATGAGTTAGCTCGGATAACCCCAAAAAGCAAAAGAGCGACCTTAGGTCGCTCTTTTTAAATCATCGCGGTAGCAACAAACCATTCAAATCAACTTCAGTGGATGTGATTGTGGCTCACTACCTGAGTCTTGGTTTCAGTGAAGGCAACGTCATCAAGTTGTAGGTTGATGCGTTCAAGATCACTTTCCAGTTTCTGACTTTTCTTAAACAGCTTTTGCTGCTTCTTAATCATCTTCACTAACTTTTTGTTGTATTTCTCTTGTTTCTTTGCCGCTTTCTTCGCACGCTTGAGTTCTGCTTTCTCATCACCACTCGCCTTCGCCATCAGTTTTTTCAGCTTGGCTTTTTTCTGTACTGCTTCTTTTTTTGCAAGATGAGGGGCAATATCAGCAGCGGCTGGATCGAATATTTGCACGCTACGCTCAATTGACTCGTTGATTTCCGCGAGCGATAGCTCAGGTACAGGTAATGTTTCCGCTAACAGGCCGCATGCTGCCTTCTCTTCTACAGGCTTGTTCTGACAACCAAGAGGTGGAATTGCTGTTGGTTTGCATAGATTAGCTTGATCCGCCGAAGAACGAGCACAAGAACGACACACAAACTTAGGTTCAGTAACCAAGCTGTGGATCTCGCCCAAGTGTTCAGTGATATCTCGACGGTTTAACTTACAAAAGCGTTTAGCCATGCTACAACTCCAGCTAAGAATAATAATGATTCTTAGTTAGATATACATCCGTAACGCGACTATCGCAAGTGTTAAATGGCATTTTATCGTATTTATGACGGGAAATTTTCTTAGCGTGTCTCTAAGTTATTGATGCTTTATCTAAGTCATTGATGCTTTCACATACACATCAAAACGATTCTTTTTGGTTTCGATCGCCATGCTCGGCTTTTGCTCGTGTAACCAAGCCGCATAATCGGGTCTTTTAACCACAACTCGCTTCGATGCCAACTTCATCGCCGGTTCAAATAGACCATCAGCATCCAGATCCGCACCCACTAAAGATTGGAATACGCGCATCTCTTTTTTGACCAAAGCTGATTTCTTTTTGTTCTCAGGGTGTGGGTACATTGGATCGAGGTACACCACATCAGGCTGTTCAAAATTAGGATCGTTACTAAGCTTATCCAACGCATCATGGCTCGAAGCGTGAATCAACGTCATACGTTCGCTTACCCAACAACCAATATCAGGATCTTGCTGTGCACGCTGTAATCCATCATCAAGCAGCGCTGCCACAACAGGATGACGCTCGACCATTTGCACCTTACAACCTAGAGAAGCCAATACAAATGCATCACGCCCTAAGCCAGCCGTACCATCAAGAATGGTTGGCGTAGCCCCTTTATTCAAACCTGCCGCCTTAGCGATTGCCTGACCTTTACCGCCACCAAATTTACGTCGATGACCAACCGCACCGCCAACTAAATCAACGAAGATAGCACCTAACTTGGGTTCGTCTACTTTGCGTAGCTCAAGTCGTTCGCTAGTCAGCACCAAAGCAAATTCGCTGCTTTCATCGTGAGATAAATTCCAACGGGTCGCTAAGTCATTCAGATGATCGATTTGTGTAGCATCTTCGCAAATCAGTTGTAGTTGCAAGGTCGTCTCCAACAGACAGTAGTATTCAAAACAAAGGAGGCAACCAGTTTACCTGATCGCCTCAACAATACATATTAGCGGTGCAAAGTAATCCCAGCTAAAGTCGGCTTACCTAAACCAATGGCTCTCTCTCGCGTTCTTGTCTTAACTCTTCAACGAGCTCCGCCAGTGGCTTAGGTCGTCCTATGATGTAGCCCTGCGCGTAGTTCACACCAAGCTCGATCAGCTTGTCGATGATCTGGGTATTTTCAACGAACTCAGCCACGGTGTGCTTGCCCATCTGCTTAGCAAGATCATTAATCGAACGAACCATCACATGATCCATCTCGTTGACATCAATATCACGTACAAATAGGCCATCGATCTTTACAATATCGACCGGTAATTTCTTCAAGTAACCAAACGACGATAGCCCTGAGCCAAAGTCATCCAGTGCAATCATGCAGCCGAGCTCTTTGATTCGAGTGAAGAATTTGATCGCCTGCTTCATGTTACTCATAGCCGCTGTTTCGGTGATCTCCAAACAAATCTTATGACACGGTATAGATGAATCTCTTAAGCTCTCTATCAAGAACTCTACAAATTCACGATTACCCATCGAGTGGCCGGAAAGGTTGATTGAACACATCCCCAGTTCTTCAATTATCTCTGGACGTTGCTCCAACCAACTCAAGGTTTGACTAACGACTTGTCGGTCAATCAAATGCGCGATGTTATAACGCTCTGAGGCTGGCATGAAGATCCCCGGGGAGATGTATTCCCCTTTGATGTTCTTGATGCGTACCAAAACCTCGAAGTGCATTTTATCGCTGTTTTTATTTAGGCCAAGAATACGCTGAGCAAACAACTCTAAGCGATCGTTAGCCAAAGCCTCATGCACTAGGTTGACGCTCTCCATCTCAAGATGACGACGACGCAGGTCTTCATCATCTTGATGGTAAAGGTTGTAACGGTTACGGCCTTCTTCTTTAGCGGCATGACAAGCCGCATCCGCCTGAGCATGCACCATCTGCGGTGAAGCGGCAGTATGGTCAATCAATCGAATGCCAATAGAGCAGGTCAGGTTGAGACGAATATCATCCCACAGGAATGGATTGTCGCTCATCATCGAGATAATACTGCGACATACATTAACCGCATCGCGCTCAGTGCAGTCTTTGATTAATACCGCAAACTCATCACCACCCATTCGTGCCAATACAGCATTATATGGCAGTACCTCTTCCAATAACTGCGCACTAAACAAGATCGCGGCATCGCCCGCTTCATGCCCTGCGGTATCGTTCAAGACCTTCAACTGATCCAAATCTAAGAACAACATCGCGTGAGTTCGCATGTGACTCTCAACCTCTTTAAGCGCTTTTTGCAGCTCTTGCTCAAAGTGGTTACGGTTGAAGGTGTCAGTCAGCAGGTCATAGCGAGCTTGATACTCTAGCTTTTCAGAAAGCTCGTGCGTCTCGGTGATGTCTTCACCCACAATCAACAGCTGATCAGACTCGACCAACGGGCGGATATTTTCACGAATCCAGATCTTGCTACCGTCGGCATGGCGATATTCGATATCACGACGCCACACACCACGAATTTTATGCTGTGGTTGCAACAAGATATGGCGAGGAATCATCGCATTCTCATCAACATAGAACTCTCTAGGACGATGCCCTAATAGCTGATCTAGTGGATAACCCAAAAGCTCCTCGGCAAATTGGTTCACTTGTTGAATGCGATTATTGCCATCGAGCGTAATCATCATCACAGGCTGTTTGTCGTAATACAGCTTCAAGTTCGCTTCACGTTGGAACAGTTTATTCTCAGCAAGTTTACGCGAAGTCACGTCGCGCGCCTCAAATAGGAACTGAATGTCTTCCTCTTCACTGCACGGCATCGGTTTCAATGAAATATCCAACACCATCGCCCCACGATCCCGACACCACACCTCGGCTTCAAATCGTAAGGCTGGGTGCTCATTTTTTGCGATGAAATATTCGGTTAGCACTTCTCGTGCGGAATCTTCCCAGTGTTGATGTTGTTGAAGCGGCGTTCCCAATTTATAGCCTTGATTATAAAGCAGCTCATGTAGCTTGCTGTTACTCGACAACAACACACCGCCCTTATCAATAATGCCCATGAACTGCAGGCTTTGGTCGAATATCGATTCCAGTAGCAGCTGGCTTTGTCGGCTGGCACGTTCACTTTTTTTAAGGCGATTAAGGTAATACACCAAGGTCGCGATGACACACGACATAACCAAAAACAGCAAACCTATGGTGCGAATTTCATCGCGGTAGCGTACTAAAAATGACTTAGGCTTGTTGAGGAAGGTCACCGAGGCTTCATTCTCTGCACCCAGATCCCAACGTGAGATTTGTTGGTAATCGAGTTTGATTTCTGGCGCGCCAGCAACCACTTGGGGCAGCGGTTTATCCGGATTGGCGAGCACATTCAGTAGCACTCGCCCAGTGTCTCGACCTTGCGTTTCACCACTTTGAATCACACCACCAATCGCACCAAAACCTAGCCCTAGATCGTGCACCATATACAGTGGCATTTGGGTCTTGATATTCAGTTGTCGCCAATCTTCATCGCTACTCACTCTACCTTGTGCATCGCGGTAATAGGCCCAAAATAGCAAGCTCTTACCTAGATCAGCACGTTGAGAAAATTCCATTAACTCTTGGTAGGAATCCGGCACATAGTGCTCAACGAGATCAGAAAAATCCGGATGGGTTTTGATGAAAAGATCGATTTGAGAACGAATCGCCTCCCCCGTGACCGAGTGATCGGTAACAATGTAGATCTTCTTTACGGTCGATTGAAGACGTTTAACCAGCTCGATATTGCCCACTAAGTCGATATCTTCAGTGATGCCCGTTGCGTTCAAACCTTCGATCATTTCAGGCGAGAAATTATTGATGCCACCAAAGATGACAGGTGTGCCCTTGAGATCGGGCGCAAGGCGCTTCATTAGGTTGAGCGCATTATTGTCACTAACGACAATTGCTGCAAATTCTTCATGCTGTAGCTTGGTGTGATAAAGCTGATACACACGCTCTAGGTATTCTTGGTTTTGGGTACGTTTACTATCGAGATAAACGACACGGTAAGACAACCCGTCGCGATCGAGTTCTTCGGACAAGCCTTTATGGAAATCATCCGTCCAGAAAAAACCTTGATGGTAGGAGTGGATCACCAATACATCTTTTGTCTGCGCCGAAGCAAATACGCTCCAACACATCGCAATAAATAACACCCAAAATCGCACTGAATTCACCCTAACATCATTGTTGCTGCTAATATTATCACCCTTGGCTATGATATGTACTCTAGCCGATATATTTTCATTAAATCTGAGGGTTACGCATGTCCACAACTACCGCTCGTCTCGATGACCTAGACCGTGCCATTCTGAAAACCTTAATGGAAGATGCTCGTACACCTTACGCAGAGATGGCAAAGCAGTTTGACGTAAGCCCAGCGACTATTCACGTCCGTATCGAGAAAATGAGATCGGCCGACATTATTGAGCGTACCGAGGTTGTGGTAAACACGAAAAAGCTAGGTTACGACGTATGTTGCTTTATCGGCATCAACCTTAATGCAGCCAAAGATTACCACTCGGCAATCGCCAAGCTGAATGCCCTAGATGAAGTGGTTGAAGCCTACTACACCACTGGTGCCTACAATATTTTCGTTAAGCTGATGTGTAAATCGATAGAAGAATTGCAGTTCGTGTTGATTGATAAATTGCAGGCGATCGACGAGGTTCAATCGACTGAGACATTGATTTCATTGCAAAACCCAATCAATCGCAATGTGAATCCATAATCGATTGATAAATAAATACAAAAAGAGCCTCACTAAGAGGCTCTTTTTACATACTAACCAGCACAATATTACGCGCTGATACCCGCATGACGCAGCATTGCATCGATTTGTGGCTCACGACCACGGAAGCGTTTGAACAGCTCCATCGGCTCTTCACTGCCACCCATCTCAAGGATGTTGTTCAGGAAGCGGTTACCGGTTTCAGTGTTGAAGATACCCTCTTCTTCAAATGCTGAGAACGCATCTGCTGACAACACTTCTGCCCATAAGTAGCTGTAGTAACCCGCGCTGTAACCACCAGCGAAGATGTGACTAAAGCTGTGCGAGAAACGGTTCCAATCTAGGCTTGGCAGTACCGCTACTTTAGACTTCACGTCGGCCAGTGTTTCAAGTACGCGCGCACCCACTTCTGGATCGTATTCTGTATGCAGCGTGAAATCGAACAGGCCAAGCTCTAGCTGACGTAGGATAAACATCGCTGATTGGAAGTTCTTCGCCGCTAGCATCTTCTCCAGCATCTCTTTTGGCAATGCTTCACCCGTTTCGAAGTGACCAGAGATAAACGACAGCGCTTCTTCTTCCCAGCACCAGTTTTCTAGGAATTGACTTGGTAGCTCAACGGCATCCCAAGGCACACCATTGATACCCGCAACTGCACCCGCTTCAACTTGCGTTAGCATGTGGTGGATACCGTGGCCAAACTCGTGGAACAAAGTCACTACTTCATCGTGAGTAAATAGTGCTGGCTTATCACCAACAGGTTTATTGAAGTTACACGTTAGGTAAGCGACAGGTGTTTGTAGCTCGCCAGACTCGGTAATACGACGACCACGACAGTCATCCATCCACGCTCCGCCACGTTTGTGTTCACGTGCGTACAAATCTAGGTAGAAGCTACCGCGCAGTGCTCCTGTCGCATCAAAGATATCAAAGAAGCGCACTGACTCATGCCATGTGTCGACGCCTTCACGCTCTGTTACCGACATACCAAACACACGGTTTAATACCTCAAACAGGCCTGAAACTACGTTTGATTCAGGGAAGTATGGGCGAAGCTCTTCATCAGAGATCTCGAATAGGTTCTGCTTCTGTTTTTCGCTGTAGTAAGCGATGTCCCACAGGTTTAGCTCAGAAACACCAAACTCTTTCTCAGCAAACTGACGCAGCTCTTCAACTTCGCGTTCACCTTGTGGTTTTGCTTTTACTGCTAGGTCGTTCAGGAAGCCAAGAACCTGATCTGGCGTTTCAGCCATTTTAGTCGACAGTGATTTTTCGCTGTAAGTGCTGAAACCTAGCATGCGAGCGATCTCGTGACGCAGTTTAAGCTGCTCTGTGATGATCTCTGTGTTGTCCCACTTACCTGCGTTCGGACCGCGATCTGAAGCGCGTGTTACATAAGCTTCATACAACTCTTTACGTAATTCTTGGTTATCACAGTAAGTCATCACAGGTAGGTATGATGGGATATCCAGAGTCAGTAGGTAGCCTTCTTGCTCTTTAGACTCGGCTGCCGCTTGAGCTGCCGCCAGTGCTGATTCAGGCATGCCCGCTAATTCAGCGATGTCTGTGATCTGCTTGCTCCAACCCATGGTTGCATCAAGTACGTTGTTCGAGAATTGAGAGCCTAGCTCAGACTGGCGCTTGCTGATCTCGCCGTAGCGGTGCTGTTCGTCTGCTGGCAAGCCAATGCCCGACAGTTCAAAGTCACGCAGTGCGTCTGTAATGGTTTTTTGTTGAGCTCGGTTTAATGCCGAGAATGCTTCACTCGCCTTGATCGCTTTGTATGCCTCAAACAATCCTTTGTGTTGACCAACCCAAGTACCGTACTCAGACAATACTGGTAGGCAGCTCTCATACGCTTCACGCAGTTCGTCACTGTTCACAACCGAGTTCATGTGGCTTACTGGTGACCAAATACGGCCTAAACGATCATCCACTTCTTCAATCGGAGCAACTAGGTTGTCCCAGCTTGGTGAAGTATTACCTTCAAGTACTTGTTCTATCTTGTTGCGACACGCTTCAATCACTTGCTCAACCGCTGGCTTAACGTGCTCAGGTTTGATTTGTGAAAACGGAGGTAAGTCCGTGAAGGTTAATAGCGGATTAGACATATAAACATTCCTTTGGCGTTAGAGACTTTCGTCTTTTTTGTAATGAGGTCGTCTTACAGTCACCAGGCTAAAGTTCGCCCTAAAAAATCACCTGCGAATAGTTATTAAATAGTGCCCAACAAGGCAAATTTCAATAGTAGAACCAATAACTAACTGCATATTGCTAGCGACTGTTCCTGAATTGTTCGAGAATTTATGGCCCATTGGGGGTTATAATAGTCAGATTAACCCCACCTACACTAACCACACTCTAAATCGAGAGTGTTACGAGAGTTTAATTTGTTAAGTTATCGCCACAGCTTCCACGCGGGCAACCATGCCGACGTAGTAAAGCATATCGTACAGAGCCTTATTCTTAATTCTTTGAAACAGAAGGATAAGCCTTTTGTTTACCATGACACTCACTCTGGTGTAGGTCGTTACGACTTAACGCATGAATGGTCTGAAAAAACTGGCGAATACAAACAAGGTATCGCTCGCGTCTGGGAGCAGCAAAATCTTCCTGAAGACATTCAAAGCTACCTTGAGTCTATCTCTACGCTAAACAACGGCGACAAGCTGCGCTACTACCCAGGTTCACCGCGTGTTGCTCGCGCCCACCTACGTGACCAGGACCGTATGGTACTGACCGAGCTTCACCCAGCGGACCACCCACTGCTTGAGCAAGAGTTCCACCGCGATCGTCAAGTGTCTATCTACAAAGAAGATGGCTTCCAACGCTTAAAAGGCAGCCTACCACCAAAAGAGCGTCGTGGTTTGGTACTTATCGATCCGCCTTATGAGCTGGCAAGAGAGTACCGCGATGTGGTGACGGCGATTGCTCAAAGCCATAAGCGCTGGGCAACTGGTATCTACGCAATTTGGTACCCGGTAGTAAACCGTTGTGACATCGAAGATATGATCGAAGGTCTTGAAGGCTTAGGCATCAACAAGATTCTACAAATCGAACTTGGCGTATCACCAGACACCAACGAGCGCGGCATGACAGCATCAGGCATGATTGTTATCAACCCGCCTTGGAAGCTAGAAAGCCAAATGAACGAGATTCTTCCATTCTTGAAGGAAGCAATTGCACCGGCAACCGGTCACTTCAAAGTAGAGTGGATCGTACCCGAGTAATCTCGAATCCACATCATAGACTGAAGAATCTTCAACAGACGGTGATGTGGACGAATAAATTTTAAACAGGGAGATTGAGTTCAACCGATCTGCCCTCAATATAATAATTAGACAATTTAAGAATCTATAGGACGTAGGTGTTCAGTGCGCTCACTGTACCCACAGCCTTCAATAAATGGAGAAAGTAATGGCGACTCATTTTGATTACATCTGTATCGGCGGCGGTTCAGGCGGCATCGCATCAGCTAACCGCGCAGCAATGCACGGTGCAAAGGTTGCACTTATCGAAGCTCAAGACCTTGGTGGTACTTGTGTAAACGTTGGTTGTGTTCCTAAAAAGGTAATGTGGCACGGCGCTCAAGTTGCTGAAGCTATCAACCTATATTCTGAAGATTACGGCTTCGATGTTGACGTAAAAGGCTTCAACTGGAGCAAATTGGTAGAAAACCGCCAAGCGTACATTGGCCGTATCCACCAATCTTACGATCGCGTTCTTGGTAACAACAAAGTAAACGTAATCAAAGGCTTCGCTAAGTTCGTTGACGAGAAAACTGTTGAAGTTAACGGCGAACACTACACAGCAGATCACATCCTGATCGCGGTAGGTGGTCGTCCAACCATTCCAAACATCCCAGGCGCAGAGTACGGCATCGACTCAAACGGCTTCTTCGACCTAATGGAGCAACCTAAACGTGTTGCTGTTATCGGCGCGGGCTACATCGCAGTTGAAATCGCAGGCGTACTAAGCGCACTTGGCACAGAAACACACCTGTTCTGTCGTAAAGAGTCACCACTTCGCAGCTTCGACCCAATGATCATCGAAACATTGGTTGAAGTAATGGAAGCGGAAGGCCCAACACTGCATACACACTCTGTTCCTAAAGAAGTAGTGAAAGAAGCAGATGGCACGCTGACTCTGCACCTTGAGAACGGCAACACTCAAAACGTTGACCACCTAATCTGGGCTATCGGCCGCCACCCAGCGACTGACGCTATCAACCTAGCATCAACTGGCGTTGCAACCAACGACCGTGGCTACATTAAAGTAGACGAGTTCCAAGCGACTAACGTTCCTGGCATCTACTGTGTTGGCGACATCATGGAAGGCGGTATCGAGCTAACACCTGTAGCAGTTAAAGCAGGTCGCCAGCTTTCTGAGCGTCTATTCAACGGTCAAACTAACGCGAAAATGGACTACAACCTAGTACCTACTGTTGTATTCAGCCACCCACCTATCGGCACTATTGGTCTAACGACTCAAGAAGCCGAAGAGAAGTACGGCAAAGACAACATTAAGGTTTACACATCTGGCTTCACTGCGATGTACACAGCAGTAACCAAGCACCGTCAACCTTGTAAGATGAAGCTAGTATGTGCTGGCGAAGAAGAGACAGTAGTCGGCCTACACGGCATCGGCTTCACTGTTGATGAGATGATTCAAGGCTTCGGCGTTGCAATGAAGATGGGCGCAACCAAAGCAGACTTCGACTCTGTTGTGGCGATTCACCCAACGGGCAGCGAAGAGTTTGTTACCATGAGATAATCAACGTCTTAGTTGAGCACTCTTTAGAAGCAGGCCTTGAGCCTGCTTTTTTTATATCCGCTCTGAACCTTAGTTACCGATTCGACGTAACACAAATATCCACCTACCTAAAACAGCAATGGAGTTTGTGATGAATCTACTAATTGAATCATTTGAAGGCGGGATCTACTTAGCTTACCAAATCATTGGCGAGCAAAAACAGTTAATCAAAGACGACCACCAGCACCCAATGAAGTTTTTGAGTGTTAACCAAGCGCGCGACCACTTTAGTGACCAAGGCGTAGCGTCGGCCACGCTTATTCATAACAGTGCCTACGACGAGATGTGTGGTGAGCATTGTGGTAACACCCAACCATTCGAGATTGATTTGAAGTGGAGTTAAATCAACTTCAAAGCAATCGCGATAAAAATTGAAAGGCTTGCACATCTGCAAGCCTTTTTCGTTGGGGTTTTATTTCTTATCGTGCTGTACGTTTTTGTCTGCGTTTGATGTTTTGCTCTTTCACAATAAAGTCGAACAATGGAGCAAACAAGTTAGCAAACAAGATAGCGAGCATGATGCCTTCTGGATAAGCAGGGTTGAGCACTCGGATGCCGACCGTCATTACACCAATCAAGATCCCGTAAGCCCACTTACTCTGGTTGGTAAAAGCGGCAGAAACTGGGTCGGTCGCCATGAAGAAGGTACCAAAGGCAACGCCGCCCAACACAAAGTGCCAGTAGAACGGCATCGAGAACATCGAGTTGGTATCAGAGCCAATCCAGTTCATCAAACTTGAAGTCACGACGAGGCCAATAATCACACCGGCGACAATGCGCCAAGAGGCAATTTTCATGACAATCAGAATCAGCCCCGTCAACATGATAAGCAATGAAGAAACCTCACCCATCGAGCCGGGTATATTGCCGATAAACGCGTCCATCCACGTTATTGTCTCGCCAGTCATATTGTTAATCAGAGAGGTACTGCCCCCCTCATACCATTGACTCAGTGGAGTCGCTCCTGAATAACCGTCAGCGGCAACCCATACTAAGCCACCCGACATGTTGGCTGGATAGGCGAAGTAGAGAAAGGCTCGACCAGCAAGGGCTGGGTTAAGGAAGTTTCGTCCTGTACCACCGAACAGCTCTTTGGCGACAACGATACCAAAGGTGATACCTAGCGCTGCTTGCCATAACGGAATGGTTGGTGGAAGAATCAGTGCAAACAGCACCGAGCTAACAAAGAAGCCTTCATTAACTTCGTGCTTGCGAACGACAGCAAACAGTACCTCCCAGAAGCCACCTACCACAAACACCGTGGCATAAACGGGTAGGAAATAGAGTGCACCAAGCAACACCTGACTTACCCAACCACTTGCCATCAGTGACTGTGCATCACCAAATGCCCACGACAAGCGCCAACTGCTGTCGATGATGGAGGCAAGCTCAGCGCCAGAATAGGTAGCTGTCAACCCCATCACGGCTTGATGACCTACGTTGTACATACCCCAGAACATTGCAGGAAAAGTTGCCAGCCACACCAGAATCATGATTCGTTTGAGATCGATGCTATCTCGAACATGGGTCAAGCCTTGGTTTACGTTACCAGGCGTATAAAATATCGTCGCGAAAGCCTCGTATACAGGATAAAGCTTTTCGTACTTCCCTCCGGCTTCAAAGCGTGGAGCCACGTCTTCTAATCGTTTTTTTAAACTCATAATCTCAATCACCTTATTGCTTGAGTTATGGTTTTCTACGCATCAACCGTGCTATTTGAACAATTTTTAGCTATTTTTAATCAAATTCGTCTTGAAGAACGAGTATCTGAAAGTCGAACCGATGTTGAAAAAGAAGAATGTATAAACAACAAAGCCCCAGCAATGGCTGAGGCTTATTTGGTATAACAACGGTCGTCGTTACTTAACGCACATCACATTGAGCAATGAAGAGCCTTTCAATTGGTTAACGTTACCGTTGGTAAACAGGCCTTTCTTATCTGCGCCCCAATAAGGAAGGTGCATTGGCCAGTTCTGTTTTTCCATAACCTTTGAGCTCAAGATGCTTTGCCATTGCTTTTCACTCATCAGCTTCATGTTGACCTGATTACACACTAATTCAGCGCTATCGTAATCTAGGCGGCTCCAAGGCTTACCTTGTTCCATGTAGAACTGTTGTTGATGGTCTAGAAGGTAAGGAATCGCATATTGGTTACCCGCAACGTCTGCTGTCACGCGAATCTCGATTTCTAGATCACCATCTGAGCGCGCATTACCGCTTGGTAGCGTCTGAATAGCAGCAGCACTCGTTACCGCGGCCGCTTGCTTAACGGCCACAGGTTTTGCTGTTGGTTTTGGTTTTGGTTTTCCAGGAGCCTTAGGCTTAACCATTTTTGGCTCTGCCGGTTTTGCAACAATAGGCTGTGACGAGGTCTGAGACTTATCAACCATACGAATGAAGGCTTCACTGTATCCAGACACTTTACGGACCTGAGCTAGGTCTTTTCTTGCATCGGAGAAGGTAGAATAAGGGCCAATTAAACAACGATAGTCTCCGCCTTCCGGCTTCATCCATACATTGGTCGAGATCTTCTCATATAGGGGCTTTGCTCGGTTCAGTGACAAAGGCTTATTCAGCAAGCCACATTGAACCCAAAACAGCTCGTTATCTGAATGACGTTTAGGCGCCTTGCTCCCCCAAACACCCTTACCGATCGGACATGATTGCTCTAGCTGTGGTAATTGGTTGGTGCTTGCCTGAGTTGCATCACATAGAACCGACTCTGCATTCACTTGGCTCGATACCAAAAGGGATGCAGCGATAAGCCCCATACGATAATTTCTCATCACAGCACGACATACAGCATTCATTGTCAATTTCATAACCACCACTTAAACCCTTACGGGTTAATTATTACCGAATCAATGTCGATAAAACATGAATTCCATTTTAAGTATTATTGACAGTATCAATGATACTAAGTTCCAGATCCATTAAGCAAAAAAAGAGCCGTAATTGCTTACGGCTCTTAGTTTAGTGACTTTTTTTTCTAAAAATCAAACCGCGCTATCACCCTTTATAAATTTTAGGGTTAAACACGTCACGTAACCAGTCGCCTAGTAGGTTAATAACTAGAACTAATGTTACCAAAAGCACACCTGGGAATGCTGTGATCCACCATGCTCCTGAGAAAATGTAGTTAAAACCAGTACTGATCAGGGCACCTAGTGACGGTTGGTCTACCGGAAGGCCTAAGCCCAGGAAAGAAAGTGCCGCCTCTGACATGATGGCATTTGCCACCTGTACTGTAGAGATAACCAAAATCGGTGATAAACAGTTAGGCAGAATATGACGGAACATGATGCGAGGTGCTCTGAAGCCCATCACACGAGCCGCTTCTACGTACTCTTTCTTCTTCTCTGCCAATACCGATGCACGAATCGTACGAGCATACTGCGGCCATTCGGCAATACCGATGATCACCACCAGCATAACAACGGCATATTGCGCGTAGAAGTCACTGCCGAAACTGGCCTTAAAGATAGCTGAGACGATGATCGCTACCATCATGGTTGAGAACGAAAGCTGAACATCGGCAAAACGCATCAGGAAGCTATCGATACGGCCACCGAAGTAACCCGCAGACAGACCAATGATGATACCTAGAGTCAGCTGAAGGCCAACCGCCAAGAAGCCAATCGTCAATGAAAGACGAGAGCCGTAAAGCATGGTCGATAGGATGTCACGACCTTGCTCATCAGTACCCAGTAAGAAACGCTCTTCGCCATCTTCCATCCAAGATGGTGGCAGCTCTGAATCCATGATGTCGATAGACGTCACGTCATACGGGTCTGTTGGCGCTAAAATCGGTGCCGCGAGTGCCATCACTAGGAAGGCCGCAAAGATGGCAAAGCTGACCATTGCCACTTTGTCGCGTAAGAAGTAGTACAGAATGTCTGACTGCTTGAATCGCTCCCAACGAGATGGAGCTGTTGTTGTTTGTTCCATGATTATGCTCCTTTCCCTGTGATGTTCACTGTTGGGTTAATGATGCCGTAAAGCAGGTCAACAATGGTGTTCGTTACTACGAAGATCAGACCAACGAAGATAACGTATGCGGTAATCAGTGGTGTATCCACTCGGTTAATCGCTTCAAGGAATAGGAAGCCGGTGCCCGGCCACTGGAATACAGTTTCAGTAAGAATGGTGTAAGCCACCATAGTACCGATTTGAACACCACCTACCGTTAGTACTGGCAGCATTGTGTTTTTCAAAGCGTGTTGGTAGTAGATCTTGTTCAGCGCTAGGCCTTTTGCTTTACCAAACTTGATGTACTCAGAGCTAAGAACCTCTAGCATTTCAGAGCGCACTAAACGAATGAACAGAGGCAGCATGATAGATGCTAGAGCAATACTCGGCAGCACTAAGTGCGCAAGGCCATCTATCGTTAAGAAACCAGACTCCCAACCAAACCAGTTTGCGGTCTCACCACGTCCAAACGACGGCAACCAACCTAACTCAATAGAGAATACATACATCAACATGATTGCGGTTAAGAAAACAGGCACAGAAATGCCGATACTACTGCCCGCCATCACCAGTTTAGTGAAGAAGCTTTTTGGGTGTATTGCAGAATAAACGCCAAGTGGAATCGACAGACAAACAATGATCAGAGAAGCGCCAAACACAAGTTCAAGCGTTGCTACGAGTTTATCTAAGATTACGTCCACAGCTGGGCGTTTAAAGAAATATGAAGTACCAAGATCACCTTGTAGAGCTGCGCCCACAAAGCGAGTGTATTTTGTAATGAAGGGATCATTTAAGCCGAGTTCATCACGTAGCGCTTGACGCTCCGATTCTGAAACAGATTGACCGACTAACTCACGCAACGGGTCGCCCAGGTTATCCTGAATGGCAAACGCCACCAAACTGATCACAAACATCACTATCAGTGCCTGAAACAGGCGCTTGACCAGAAACGTAACCATTCCTTGCCCCTTATCTATCCATGACTATCTAGTCGAAATCCGCGACTAGATAACAAAATTCAGTCTTAAAAAAGGTATTTAGCCAGACTGAAGGAAGACCAAATACCGAAACTTAAATCTATTTCTTAATAATTTGAGAGCCTGAAAAGCTTCAGGCTCTCGATTCTAGCAAGCTAGATTATTTTACAACTAGGTCGCCGAAGTAAGGCATAACCATTGGGTTTACTATGTCTGCTGCACCTACGTTAGACTTCGCGCCCCACGCTTCACTTTGCCAGTGTAGCGGTACGAATGCTGCGTCGTTGTATAGAGTTGCTTCAACGCCTTTCAGCATTTCAGAACGCTTAACTGGGTCAGTTTCAGTGTTAGAAGCTTCTACGATCGCATCCATTTCTGGGTTTGAGTAACCAGAACAGTTGTATTGACCACGACCAGTCTCTTCGTTACGAGTCATAGTTAGGAACTCGTTGAAGTTAGCTGAATCTTCAGTATCTGAGTGCCAGCCGATCATCATCATGTCTGCTGAACATAGGTCAAACTCAGGCCAGTACTGTGCTTTAGGCATAGTCTTAAGATCAACTTTGATACCAATCTTAGATAGCATTGCCGCAGACGCTTGCGCTACTTTCGCATCGTTCACGTAACGGTTGTTTGGAGCCATCATAGTTAGCGTAAAGCCATCTTCGTAGCCCGCTTCTTTCATCAGCTCTTTCGCTTTTTTCAGATCGTAACGAGGAACTAGGTCTTCGTTGTGACCCGCGTAGCCTGTTGGGCTTTGCTGACCAGCTGCTGTTGCGAAGCCTTTCATGATCTTCTTAACGATACCTTCGTTGTTGATTGCGTGAACAATCGCCTGACGAACGCGAACATCTTTAAGAGCTTCGTTGCTGTTTTGGTTCATTTGGAACGTGATGATACGAGTACCAGGTAGCGTTACTAGATCGATGTTCTTAGCGTTTTTAACACGCTTGTGATCGTTTGGTGCTACTGGGTGAATCATATCAACGTCGCCAGAAAGAAGTGCTGCAACACGTGTCGCGTCTTCTTTGATTGGCACAAGTGTTAGCTTGTCTACGTTGCCTTCAGTTTCTGTATCCCAGTAATCGTTGAAACGTTCGAACGTTACTTTAACGCCTTGCTCACGCTGCGTTACGATGAAAGGACCAGTACCTGAAACGTTAGTCGAAGCAAACGAGTTACCGTGCTTAACTAGCTCAGACTTGTCTTTACCTTCAGCTGTTTGGCCAGAGTAGAACTTGCTGTCCATTGGGAAGATGTAAGTTGCTGTTTGTAGTACTAGTGGGTAAGCCGCTTTTGATACTAGCTCAACTGTGTAGTCATCCACTTTTACCATTTTTTCGTATGGCGTGAAGATAGACTTAAAGTCTGGAGAAGCTTGTAGACGTTCAAAAGTCCACACAACATCATCAGCAGTCAGTTCGTTACCAGAGTGGAATTTCACACCTTTACGTAGGTTGAAGCGGAAAGTCGTTTCATCAACACGCTCCCAGCTAGATGCTAGACGGCCTTCAAAATCCATCTCTTGAGTGAAACGTACTAGAGGGTCAAACACCATGTGAGACATTTGCAGTGTGCCACCAGACAGCTGCTCGTGCGGGTCAAGTGATACTGGGTCAGCTGCGTAGCCAACGGTAATATCTGCTGCTGCTGCACTAAAGCTTAGGCCAGCTGCCATTAAAGCTACTGCTAATTTGCTTTTCATGGTTTTCATTGCATAACTCCTTCATGCGGGAATCCAGATCCCTAGTTGTTGTATTTGCGTCTGTTTATTGTTGTTAGCAAGCTAAACTCCAGCCTGCTGATTTTTATACCGCGGCTTGTGCCACTGCTTTTTCTTCTCTTAAACCTGTAAATTCAGGCATTAAAGAAATCAGTTGTTTGCTGTATTCATGCTGAGGTGATTGGAACAGCTGCTCCGTTGGCGCAACCTCCAATAATGTCCCCATCTGCATCACACCAACACGGTCACACATTTGGCGAATAACCGGTAAATCGTGACTGATGAACAGCATGGTTAGGTTTAGCTCGTCTTGTAAGTCTTTTAGTAGGTTAAGGATCTGAGCCTGTACCGACACATCCAGTGCCGAAGTTGGTTCATCACAAATCAAAAGACGCGGACGAGTTGCCAAAGCGCGAGCGATAGAAATACGCTGACGTTGACCACCTGAGAATTCGTGCGGGTACTTCACCCCTGCCATCTTGCCTAAACCAACGTGCTCTAGCAGGTCGTTCACGATCTGACGAGTTTCATTTTCGTTGCGAGTAAGCTTATGGAATCGGATAGGTTCAGCAATGATGTCGAATATCTTCATTCGAGGGTTCATTGATGTGTAAGGGTTTTGGAAAACCATCTGCATTTGACGACGCATAGGGCGACGTTCTTTTTCAGATTTCAGACCTGTAAGATCAACGCCTTCAAACGTTACCTTGCCTGAGTTCGGTGCGTACAAGCCAGCAATCACACGTGCGATCGTTGACTTACCTGAACCTGATTCACCTACTAGACCAAACGTTTCGCCTTCATGTACTTCAAAGCTCACGTTGTTTGACGCCTGAACGTACTCACGACGGCTCTCAAAGAAAGAATCTTTGGTGGTAAAGCGCAAGTTTACGTTCTCAACATTCAACAGTGGACCAGTGTAGTCACGGTGATCTTGGCTTTGACCTAACCAGTGGTTTTTCACATCGAGTGGTTCCATCTCTTGTGCTTCTTCGATGTAGCTAACAAGAGGGAAACGATCGAGTTTGCGGTCTGAACGAGGAACCGCAGAGATAAGGCTATGTGTGTATGGGTGTTCAGGAGTGCCCAGCACTTTCGCTGTTGGGCCAAACTCAACTAAGTCACCACGATACATAACGGCTACGCGGTCGGTAACGTTAGATACCACGCCCATGTCGTGCGTTACCAACATGCAACCTACGTTTTTCTTAATACATAGATCGCGAATCAAGCCTAAGATTTGGTCTTGAATAGACACATCCAGTGCCGTTGTTGGTTCATCTGCGATGATAAGGTCAGGTTCACCTGCCAATGCGATCGCGATAACTACACGCTGACGCATACCGCCAGAGAATTGGTGTGGGTACTGCTTTAAACGGTTTTCCGGTTGTGGGATACCCACTTGGTTCATCAAGTCTAATGAACGCTGGTAGGCTTCTTGATCCGAAACTTTCATGTTGGCATGAATCGTCTCTTTTAACTGCTGTTCTACTGTGAATAGAGGGTTAAGAGACGTCATTGGATCTTGGAAGATAAAACCAATCTTTGAGCCGCGAACAGAACGCATCTGTTCAGGAGATAAGCCAGAGACTTTTTCGCCATCCAGAAATACCTCGCCGCTAGCAATACGGCCGGGAGGGCTCAGCAAATCGATCACAGCATTACCTACTGTTGATTTACCTGCACCAGACTCGCCTACAACACCAACGATCTCACCACGTTCAATGTTGAACGAAAGCGATTTAACGGCGGCGTGAACTCCATGACGAGATGGGTATTCGATACGAAGATTTTTTACTTCTAAAAGTGACATTACCAGACCTCTACTGCTTTGGCAGCTTTCTGCCCTGTCTGCAAAATTGAATCCATTCTTACCAGAATATTGTTCTGATATTTTATACGGTTGACAATTTGGCAAATAATTCACAGAAAAGCAACAAAAATAGGATAAAAAGTCGACATTAAACGCTTAGCAAGCAAAAGTGACACATAACTATTCACTCAAAGAGCATATAGTAAGAAAAATCAACATTATATTAGCGGTAATAAATGCTCACAAACCCCTTACCACTACTTACTTGTAGACCTAAACCCGTGGTTCAAAGCAGATCTCACTACCATTCAATAAAAACAAATAATTATTCCAAAAAACAATTAACACTATAGAAACAAACGCTAACTTTGTTAATTAAAACAAACAAAACAACTAGATAGGATCATATTGACCATATATTTAACCATTTAAATTATTTTGATAAATACAAACCAGAGAAATGAAAGGCTTAACAAATCAGAGGCGTTTTTGAACGAGCAAATGCGCAGAAAGCTGTCAAATTCAGGCCTTAGTGAGCAGGTTTAGGGTCAGGTTTCACTTTTCATAAAAGTCTTTAGACCAAGTCCATTAGTATGTCGAATTATTGAACTAACTATTTATATAAAATTAGATATAGAACTGCATGTTTGATAAAGAAAGTAGCTCTGTATCAGCACCATAATCAAGAAAAATGGTAGGAATCTGTCTTACATATAAAGGGGGAGGTTTACGGAAGCAACAGCAGGTAAGATCCCAATATTCAAAGTAGAGAGTTACTGAAACAACAGATGTAAAAAACCAGTTTTTCGACTAAGGCTTCTTAAGAGTCGATGAAGAGGGGTTTGGCGCGGCAGGGCTCCCTGTGGACTGGCGATCCACCGGGCTGGCGCACCAGCCCGCGACCCTCTTGGCACCAAATTATCTAAATTCCAGACGTAAAAAAGCCCCGTCATTTCTGACGGAGCTTCTTAAGTGATCAGTGAAGAGACATTCTTTGAACATCAGGCGAACCCCACTTGGGTTCCAATCTAGCGATCTACAGATGAAAAAAAAGCTCATCATTTCTGATGAGCTTTCTTAAGGTGGTCGGTGAAGAGGGATTCGAACCCCCGACCCTCTGGTCCCAAACCAGATGCGCTACCAAGCTGCGCTATTCACCGAGACGTTTCGCTTGATTTCTCAAACTGGAAACTTCAAAGAAGCTACCAAAATTAATGGGGTGGCTAACGAGATTCGAACTCGCGACCACCGGAATCACAATCCAGGGCTCTACCAACTGAGCTATAGCCACCACTAATTTTTTATATAACCGCTTAAAAGCGATTATTGAAATAGTGGTCGGTGAAGAGGGATTCGAACCCCCGACCCTCTGGTCCCAAACCAGATGCGCTACCAAGCTGCGCTATTCACCGACTAGTTTTGTATCGACTCTTGGGAAGAATGAATCAACACTGGAAGCCGAAGCTACCGATATTTTGTAAAGAAAGAATGGGGTGGCTAACGAGATTCGAACTCGCGACCACCGGAATCACAATCCAGGGCTCTACCAACTGAGCTATAGCCACCATAATTTCTTTTCTGCCAATTTCTCGCTTACCGAAGTAAGTGACCGGATGGCGCGCCTGAAAGGATTCGAACCTTCGGCCTTTGGCTCCGGAGGCCAACGCTCTATCCAGCTGAGCTACAGGCGCATGCCCTGTCGGCGGAGTGGAATAATACGTATATCACCCAATGCCGTCTAGTACTTTTTTAACTTTTTTTTCTGTTTGGTCTCTTTTTCGACAGTTAATATGTGATAAACCCCTTATTTGAGTACTACAACCTGCCACAGCTTATAAGTTGTTGTTTATTGCAACAACTTATCGGGATATAATCACCCATTATTTACATTGGTTTAACAGTTGCTCTTTGCTGGTTAAAGCCAAAACACCCTTCCAACACTATAAATTGGTAAGCATGTACTTACCTTGGGAATGTAAAGTGAGTTTAATGGATATGTCTCGTCGAATTTTAAGCATTGTCATCGCAGTTTTAACCTTTTCAACTGGCGCAATGGCTGCAGGCCTTAGCGAAGCGGAGCAAGATGCAATTGCTGAACGCATCAAACCAGTTGGCCAAGTTTACCTAGTCGGCAGCGAGCCAGTAGCCGCAGAACCAACAGGCCCTCGTGATGGCGCAGCAGTTTACGGTACCTTTTGTATCGCTTGTCACGCATCTGGCGTAAGTGGCGCACCTAAAACAGGTGATGCTGGTGACTGGGGTCCTCGTATTGCTCAAGGTCGCGACATCCTAGCTGACCACGCAATCAACGGTTTCAATGCGATGCCTGCGAAAGGTTCATGTATGGACTGTTCAGACGACGAAATCAAAGATGCTATCGAGCACATGATTGCCGGTCTGTAATTAAAAATGCCAAATTCAAAAAAGGTGACCTCATGGTCACCTTTTTTATTGTCTTCTATATGGTGTTAATTAAGTAGAGAATTATTTCTTATTGAACATCGCACGAATGTTAGCAATGTGCGCCTGCCCTTTCTCCATTCGCTCTTCAGCGGACTGTGGCTTCTTCACGCTTTCCCACTCCACATCATCATGTGGCAGTTCATCTAAGAAGCGGCTTTGTGTTGGCTTAATCAACTCGCCATACTGACGACGTTCACGACACTTAGTAAAGGTCAGCTCTTTCTGAGCTCGAGTAATCCCTACATACATCAGACGACGCTCTTCTTCTACGTTACCTTCATCGACACTGGTTTGGTGCGGCAAGATACCCTCTTCAGCACCCATCAGAAATACATACGGAAACTCTAGGCCTTTCGATGCGTGCAATGTCATTAATTGAACTTGATCTGCATCGTCATCATCTTCACCTCGTTCCATCATGTCGCGCAGCGTTAAACGTTGAACCACCTCGCGTAGGGTTTTCTCTTCTTTGTCGTAGTTGTCACCCTCAAGATCGGCCACAATCCAACTATAAAGATCAGAAACGTTCTTCATTCGCATTTCAGCAGCTTTCGGGCTCGCAGAGGTTTCGTATAACCAATCTTCATAGTTAATGTCACGAACCAAAGAACGAACAGCCTCAACCGTATTACCACGTTCAGCATTATCCGAGATACGAACAATCCAATCACCGAATCGGCGCAGGTTTTCTAAACCACGCCCCGTCAGCGTTTGCTCCAAGCCCATTTCAAAGCTTGCTTCAAACAAGCTTTTACCACGCATGTTGGCGTAGCTGCCTAATTTCTCAAGCGTCACCGGACCAATCTCACGACGCGGTGTGTTTACAATACGTAGGAAGGCGTTGTCATCATCTGGGTTCACCAACACACGCAGGTAAGCCATGATGTCTTTAATTTCTGCTCTGGCGAAGAAAGAGGTGCCGCCGGAGATCTTGTAAGGCACGCGGTTCTGCATCAGCGCTTTTTCAATCAAGCGCGATTGATGGTTACCACGGTAAAGCACTGCGTAATCTTTATATTCAGTACGGTTCAAAAACTTATGAGCGATGATCTCACCGGTAATACGCTCGGCCTCATGCTCTTCATTCTTAGCATTCAGTACCTTGAGCTTTTCACCGTCTGGGATCTCTGAGAACAGTGACTTTTCATAAACGTGTGGGTTGTTGGCGATCAAGATGTTCGCCGCACGTAAGATTCGACTGGTTGAACGATAGTTTTGCTCTAGTTTGATCAAGCGTAGGTTCGGGTAGTCCTCACCAAGCAGCACCAAGTTTTGCGGTTTTGCACCACGCCATGAATAGATAGATTGGTCGTCATCACCTACCACCGTCAAGCGGCCGCGCTCTCCAACAAGCAAGCGAACCAGTTCATATTGGCTGGTGTTGGTATCTTGGTATTCATCCACCAATAAGTAGCGAATACGCGACTGCCAACGCTCGCGTACTTCTTGATTGGTTTTGAGCAGTAATACCGGCATCGCAATCAAATCATCAAAGTCGAGTGCGTTATAGGCCTTCATCTGTTTTTGGTACATCTCAAAACAGAATGCAAAAAGCTGTTCTTGTTCGCCTTGAGCTCGAGCTTTCGCCTGATCTGGCGTCAGCATGTCATTCTTCCAATTCGAAATCGCACTCATCAATGCACGCAATAAATCCTTATCGCCATCAATTTGTCTTTCAGTTAACTCTTTTAACAGAGCTAACTGGTCTTGATCATCAAATAGAGAAAAACCCGCTTTCAAACCCAGTGCTTTATATTCACGACGAATGATAGTTAAACCCATGGTGTGAAACGTTGAAACGATCAGACCTTTCGACTCACCTTTACCAAGAGTTTGTCCAACACGCTCTTTCATCTCACGTGCCGCTTTATTGGTAAAGGTTACCGCAGCAATATGACGCGCCTTATAGCCACACTCTTGAACCAAGTAAGCGATCTTATTGGTGATAACACGTGTTTTACCGGATCCAGCGCCCGCTAATACTAAGCAGGGGCCCGAAACATATTTCACGGCTTCATCTTGTCTTGGGTTCAGTTTCATTTGGTTCTCAATTTGGTCTAGAGGAGCGAATTAAATTGCGCGCCTATAATAATGCTGCAACACCTCGAATGCTACGTTCTCTTATACAAGATTTTTACGCTGCATGTGTAAAACTTTGTTGCACATGTGTGTGGTTCTTAGGCTATAATGAATGAACGTTCATTCACTGGTGATAGAATAATGACAACTCATGCACCTCAGGATAAACGCCAACAAATACTTTCTGCCGCTGAAAAGCTCATTGCCGAGGTCGGCTTTCAAGGCCTTTCAATGCAAAAATTAGCCAAAGAGGCGGGGGTTGCTGCAGGCACTATCTACCGCTACTTCGATGATAAAGACCACTTGATAGATGATGTTCGAGTGCTCGTGACTCAAAGAGTAGCTGATGCTGTTCAAGAAGGGGTTAATGATTCGGATCCAATAAAGCAACGCTATAGAACCATGTGGCTCAACATATGGAACTTAGCAGGAACGAACTTAGCCGCGATCAAAAATCGGGTTCAGTATGACTCACTACCCATAACAAATAGCCTAAACTTCAGGGAACTAGAACGTAAAATGTTTGCCCAAGTTGAGCTGCTATTTAATGAGGGTAAAGAGCAAGGATTGTTTAAACCACTTGATAATGAAGTACTAAGTGGCTTGAGCTTAGCAGCTAGTGTATCTCTAGCGCGAAAGCATTCTTTAGGATTTTACCAACTCGACGAGGCTGCACTAGAAGCTGCAATTGAAGCCAGTTGGGACGCAATAATTAAACACTAGATCGGAGTTTTGACCATAATGAAAAAGTGGACTTTCTTCATGTTACTCATCGCTGTACTACTTTTCGGCAGCGTTATTGGGTTCAACATGTTCAAACAACAAAAAATTGCTGAGTATATGGCCAACCGCCCTGAACCAGAGTTTCCAGTAACAGTGACTGAAGTTCAGCCGATCGACTGGGTTCCAGTGATTGAAGCTATCGGCTTCATCGAACCTAACCAAGGTGTGACACTAGCTAATGAAACTAGCGGTGTTATTGACCAAATCTCTTTTGGTTCAGGAACTGACGTTAAAAATGACCAACTTCTTGTTCGTCTTGATTCTGGCGTAGAAAAAGCCAACTTAAAGAGTTCTGAAGCTCGCCTGCCTGCGGCAAAAGCAAAATACAAACGCTACCAAGGCCTGTTTAAGAAAGGCTCTATTTCAAAAGAAGCATACGATGAAGCAGAGGCAAACTACTACTCTCTATCTGCTGACATTGAAAGCTTAAAAGCATCGATCGAGCGCCGTGAAATTCGTGCACCATTCGACGGTACTGTTGGTATTCGTAACGTATACCTAGGTCAATACCTGCAATCGGGTACAGATATCGTTCGTTTAGAAGATACCAGTGTAATGCGCCTGCGCTTCACGGTTTCTCAAACCGACATCTCTCGTATCAATGTAGGCCAAGCTGTCGACATCTTTGTTGATGCTTACCCAGAAACACCGTTTGAAGGCTCCATTAGTGCAATTGAACCCGCTGTTAGCATCCAAAGTGGTCTTATCCAAGTTCAAGCAGATATTCCAAACAATGATGGCAAACTTCGTAGCGGCATGTTCGCGCGCGCTAACATCATTCTGCCTAAACTAGAGAATCAAGTAACTCTGCCTCAAACAGCGATTACTTTCACTCTATACGGTGACAATGTTTACATCCTGACTGAAGAAGACGGCGTTCAGCGTGTTGCTCAACACGTCGTGAAAGTTGGTGAACGCACAGCAGATATCGCGCACATCCTTGAAGGCGTTAAAGCTGGCGATACGGTTGTAACTTCTGGCCAAGTACGTCTAAGTAACGGCGCCAAAGTTAAGGTTGTTGAAAGTGATGCAATCACTCCACCATCTGAAACACCTAAGCTGTAACTGGAGGCACAATGCGCTTTACTGATGTTTTTATTAAACGTCCAGTTCTAGCGGTATCCATCAGCTTTTTGATTGCGCTGCTTGGCTTACAAGCAATCTTCAAAATGCAGGTGCGTGAATACCCTGAAATGACGAATACCGTTGTAACCGTAACCACGAGTTACTACGGTGCAAGTGCCGATCTTATCCAAGGCTTTATCACCCAACCCCTCGAACAGGCTGTGGCGCAAGCGGATAACATCGACTATATGACTTCCTCTTCTGTACTCGGTAGCTCGACGATTACGGTGAACATGAAGTTGAACACCGACCCGAATGCAGCGCTGTCTGACATACTGGCCAAGACAAACTCGGTGCGTTCTCAGCTTCCAAAAGAAGCGGAAGATCCAACCGTAACCATGTCGACTGGTTCAACAACAGCTGTACTCTACATTGGTTTTACTAGTGATGAGTTGGTGTCGAGCCAAATTACCGATTATCTAGAGCGTGTAATTAACCCGCAGCTATTTACGGTAAATGGTGTATCGAAAGTTGACCTATACGGTGGCATGAAATACGCACTACGCGTATGGCTAGACCCGTCAAAAATGGCTGCAGTTAACCTAACTGCTAGTGATGTAATGACGGTATTGAATGCCAACAACTACCAATCGGCTACAGGTCAAGCAACCGGCGAGTTTGTTCTTTATAACGGCAGTGCCGACACGCAAGTATCGAACACTGAAGAATTAGAGAACTTAGTCGTTAGAAGTGGTGAAGGTGAGATTATTCGTCTGTCTGACATCGCTAAGGTTTCTCTAGAGAAAAGCCACGACGTTTACCGTGCAAGTGCAAACGGTCAGGAAGCGGTTGTTGCTGCGATCAATGCGGCACCAAGTGCCAACCCAATCAACATCGCTGCAGATGTACTTGAGCTTCTTCCTCAACTAGAGAAGAACCTACCAAGCAACATCTCTATGAACGTAATGTACGATTCAACTATTGCTATTAACGAGTCAATTCAAGAGGTTATCAAGACAATCCTTGAAGCTGCATTAATCGTATTGATCGTAATCACCTTGTTCTTAGGTTCATTCCGAGCGGTACTGATTCCTATCGTTACTATCCCACTGTCTTTGATTGGTGTGGCAATGGTAATGCAGGCAATGGGTTTCTCTTGGAACCTGATGACACTCCTGGCAATGGTACTCGCCATCGGCTTAGTGGTAGATGATGCGATCGTAGTACTTGAGAACGTCGACCGGCACATCAAGCTCGGGGAGTCCCCTTTCCGTGCGGCAATTATCGGTACCCGTGAAATTGCGGTCCCTGTTATCGCAATGACACTAACGCTAGGTGCGGTATATGCTCCAATCGCAATGATGGGTGGTATCACAGGCTCGCTATTTAAAGAGTTTGCGTTAACCCTAGCAGGTTCGGTTTTCGTGTCAGGTATTGTGGCACTTACGCTATCGCCAATGATGTGTTCAAAAATGCTGAAAGCTCACGCTGAGCCAAGCAAGTTTGAACAGAAAGTTCATGGTGTACTGGATGGTATGACTAACCGTTACGAGCGTATGCTTGGCGCGGTAATGCAGCATCGTCCAGTATTCATTGGCTTTGCTATCATCGTATTTGCAAGTTTGCCGATGTTATTCAAGTTCATCCCTAGTGAATTAGCACCTTCAGAAGATAAGGGTGTAATCATGCTAATGGGTACGGCACCTTCGAATGCGAACTTAGACTTCATGCAAAATACCATGAACGACGTAAACACAATTCTGTCTGACCAGCCAGAAGTAGCGTACGCGCAGGTGTTTACTGGTGTTCCTAATGCAAACCAAGCGTTTGGTATTGCATCTATGGTTCCATGGAGTGAGCGTGAAGCAAGCCAATCAGAAGTAGCAAACCGCGTTGGTGGTTTGGTGAAAGATGTTCCTGGAATGGCGGTAACAGCGTTCCAAATGCCAGAACTACCAGGTGCAGGTTCAGGCCTTCCAATTCAGTTTGTCATTACAACGCCAAACAGTTTTGAAAGCTTGTTCCAAATCACCACTGACATTCTGGCTGATGTATCTTCAAACCCACTGTTTGTATATTCAGATCTCGACCTGAACTACGACTCAGCAACCATGAAGATCAACATCGACAAGGATAAAGCAGGCGCATACGGTGTGACCATGCAAGATATCGGTATCACGCTAGGTACCATGATGTCAGATGGCTACGTCAACCGTATTGACTTGAATGGACGTTCTTACGAGGTAATTCCTCAGGTTGAACGTAAATTCCGTTTGAACCCAGAGTCGATGAACAACTACTACGTTCGAGCAGCTGATGGTAACGCTGTTCCACTAGGCAGTTTAATTACGATTGATGTTGTGGCAGAACCTCGTTCTCTTCCTCACTTCAACCAATTGAACTCAGCGACGATTGGTGCGGTACCTGCACCAGGTGCGGCAATGGGTGATGCAATTGCTTGGTTTGAAGATACAGCAGCAAATAAACTACCAAGTGGCTACAACCACGATTACATGGGTGAAGCGCGCCAATATGTAACTGAAGGTAGCGCACTTTACGCGACCTTTGGTCTAGCACTGGCTATCATCTTCTTGGTACTTGCGATTCAATTCGAATCTCTTAAGGATCCATTGGTTATCATGGTATCTGTACCACTGGCGATCTGTGGTGCTCTAATAGCTCTAGCTTGGGGTGCGGCAACGATGAACATCTACTCGCAGGTAGGTTTGATCACCTTGGTTGGTCTGATTACCAAACACGGTATCTTGATCTGTGAAGTTGCAAAAGAAGAGCAGCTACATCATCACAAGACTCGTATCGAAGCGGTAATGGAAGCTGCGAAGGTTCGTCTTCGTCCAATCCTGATGACAACGGCGGCGATGATCGCAGGTCTAATCCCACTGATGTACGCAAGTGGTGCGGGTGCGGCTCAGCGCTTTAGTATTGGTATCGTAATCGTTGCTGGTTTAGCGATTGGTACTCTCTTCACGCTATTTGTACTGCCCGTGATTTACAGCTACCTGGCTGAAAAACACAAACCTCTACCTGTATTTGTTGAAGACAAAGACCTAGAAAAGCTAGCTCGTGTCGATGAAGCAAAAGCGGCACATAGAGAATTAGCTGATAATAAGTAATCGCTAAGTCGTATTAACAATAAAAAGGCTACTTCGGTGGCCTTTTTTTATACGCCATAGGCGACATCTCAAGTGTGATTAAATAGAATAGTAGTAAATATTCAGGAGTTTTAATTGATATGTTTGATCCAAAAAAATTAGAGCAGATTGCTAAGCAGATCCACGATTCTATGCCTCAACCAGTAAAAGAGCTTGGTTCAGACGTAGACCAAAAAGTTCGCCAGGTTATCCAAGGCCAGCTAAACAAGCTAGACGTTGTGAGCCGTGAAGAGTTTGATGTTCAAACACAAGTACTGCTTCGCACTCGCCAAAAGCTAACTGAAATGGAACAGAAGCTAGCAGATCTAGAAGCTAAGTTTGCTGACAAGTAAGTTATCAGCGAAAAACATAGAAGGGTTGACGTGAAAACGTCAGCCCTTTTTTATGCGAGCGAGAATAATAAGGAGAGATTCCCGGCCACGTTTCTTCGCCACTTTCAGGAATGACTTAGTTTAAAAGCTATCGTCCTCTGGTACGCAAAACATTCTCGACTTCCACCTCTGAAAAACAAAAAAGGCTTGGTCAACGGCGACCAAGCCTTTTCATTAGATGTTGTGTTGCTTATTCATAACTCCAACCTGTAAGAAGTTATTGATACTGCTTTGCTTTTTCTACAAATTCGCAATATCTAATCTAAGCGACGAATTAACCGCCTACAGCGATACGTTTCATGTCGCTCATGTAGCTACGTAGCTCTTCACCAATGTACTCTACAGGGTGGTTACGGATAGCTTCGTTAACTTCGATTAGTTTAGCGTTATCTACTTGGTTAGATGTTTCACCTAGACCACGACCGATTACGTCAGTTGCAACTGAAGGCATGAACTTCTCACGTAATAGCGGTGTTGCTACGTTAGCGAATAGGTAGTTACCGTACTCAGCTGTATCAGAGATTACTACGTTCATTTCGTACAGACGCTTACGAGCAACTGTGTTTGCGATTAGTGGAAGCTCATGTAGAGATTCGTAGTAAGCAGACTCATCGATGATACCTGATGCAGTCATAGCTTCGAATGCTAGCTCAACACCGGCACGAACCATAGCAACCATAAGAATACCGTTATCGAAGTACTCTTGCTCTGAGATTTCTACGTCAGAAGCTGGGTAGTTTTCGAATGCAGTTTCGCCTGTTTCTTCACGCCAGCCTAGTAGGTTCACATCATCGTTCGCCCAGTCAGCCATCATAGTGCTAGAGAAATGACCAGAAATGATGTCATCCATATGCTTGTTGTAAAGCGGACGCATTAGGTCTTTAAGCTCTTCCGAAAGCTCAAACGCTTTAACTTTAGCTGGGTTAGATAGACGATCCATCATGTGAGTTACGCCACCGAACTTAAGTGCTTCAGTGATTGTTTCCCAACCGTATTGTAGAAGCTTGCCTGCGTAACCTGGTTCAATGCCGTCAGCAATCATCTTCTCGTAAGATACGATAGAACCTGCTTGTAGCATGCCACAAAGGATAGTTTGCTCGCCCATAAGGTCAGATTTAACTTCCGCTACGAAAGAAGACTCTAGGCAACCTGCACGGTGACCACCGGTACCAGCAGCCCAAGCTTTAGCGATATCCCAGCCTTCGCCTTTAGGGTCATTTTCTGGGTGAACAGCGATCAGTGTTGGTACACCGAAACCACGCTTGTACTCTTCGCGAACTTCAGAACCAGGACACTTAGGTGCAACCATTACTACCGTAAGGTCAGAACGTAACTGCATGCCTTCTTCAACAACGTTAAAGCCGTGAGAGTAACCAAGTGCAGCGCCTTCTTTCATTAGAGGCATTACAGTTTCAACAACGTTTGTGTGTTGCTTGTCTGGAGTCAGGTTGATTACTAGGTCTGCTTGAGGGATTAGCGTTTCGTAGCTACCAACAACAAAGCCGTTCTCATCAGCGTTCTTGAATGATTGACGCTTCTCGTCAATTGCTGCTTGGCGAAGAGCGTAAGATACGTCTAGACCAGAATCACGCATATTTAGACCTTGGTTTAGGCCTTGAGCACCACAACCAACAATTACGATTTTCTTACCTTCAAGATATTCAGCTTCTGTCGCAAATTCTTCACGATCCATGAAGCGGCAACGACCTAATTGGTCTAGTTGTTCACGAAGGTTTAATGTATTGAAATAGTTAGCCATTCTAGGGCACTCCTTTAAAAATAAGTCCATAAGGTCGATATCTCTCTATCGAATGACTTCATACTAAAACAGACACTCCGTTGCTGAAAGTGATATATTCACAATTAGTTATTGCAATAAATGCAACATGGAAACGATCGCAGAACATGAACATAAAATCTCTACAACTATTTATACATCTATGTGATAGCAAGAGTTTCAGTAAAACCGCTGCTGCTATGCATGTCAGCCCTTCAGCGCTGAGCCGTCAGATACAAAAGCTTGAAGAGGAAACAGGACAAGAGCTGCTTATCAGAGACAACCGCAGTGTTGATCTGACCCCAGCAGGTAAACATCTATTACCTGTGGCATTGAACATCGTTGGCGAATGGCAACAATATAACCTGCATCTGAAGGGCGGAGAACAAGAGCTTAAAGGTGAAATACGTATATTTTGTTCTGTGACAGCTAGCTACAGTCACCTACCTGAACTCATAACCGAATTTAGGGCTATTCATCCGTATATTGAATTTAAGCTCTCTACTGGCGATCCGGCTCAATCCATCGACAAGATCTTAAATGATGAGGCGGATATCGCGATCTCTGCAAAGCCAGACATCCTTCCTTCAAGGCTAGAATTCGAGACCATCAGCGATATACCACTTTCCGTTATCATCCCATCAGGAGTGAGTAGCTTTAGCCAACAACTACAATCTGATAAACCAAACTGGAATGAAGTACCTTTTATCATCCCAGAAGCAGGAACGGCCCGAGAGCGTGCAAACGCATGGTTCAAAAAGATGAAGATAAAACCCAATATTTACGCTCAGGTTTCAGGGCATGAGGCAATCGTGAGCATGGTTGCCCTTGGTTGTGGGGTTGGTATCGCGCCAGATGTGGTCATTAACAACAGTCCAGTAAGAGATAAAGTAGACCGTTTAAAGATAGAACCCATCAAACCGTTTGAATTGGGTGTATGTTGTAAGCGAGCACAATTAGATAACCCTCTAATTCGAGCGTTCTGGCAAGTTGCAGAAGGGAAATATTTAACAGACTATTAGTCGTTATTTTCAATACAAAAGAGGGAAGAGCACGTCAGTGCTCTTCCCTCTTTTCATTTATGTATATCTCAGATAAGAAAAAAGCCCGCTGATTTCTC
>NZ_VFEB01000028.1:0-289 GCF_007858795.1 Vibrio sp. T20 | reverse complement strand
GTGCGATCGACATTAATGCAGAGGAATACTCGGTAAGACGTTTAACTACTGAAATATAAACAACACGCCACACAATGAAAATCACAATAACCAGACCTATCATGGAGATAGCCGAGAGCGACCATTGAGCCAAACTCAGAGTGGATGTCAGTTCATCTACTGCTTTCTTTGTACTCCGATTTGAATCATCAATAAGTTGATTGACGGTGGTATTTAATTGAGAAAATAACTGCAAAGTATTCTGCATTAAGAGTTCGGATTGTTTGTTGTTCTCAAACCTCTCTAGAGC
>NZ_VFEB01000094.1:0-299 GCF_007858795.1 Vibrio sp. T20 | reverse complement strand
TATCCCATTACAAAAGATCTCGAATCGCCCACCCGTATCTGGGTGAAGACTGACTTGATTAATCTCTTCACTAAAGGTATGAAGCAACTCTTGGCATAGCCAGCTTGAGCGCAGCATCCAATTACATTGGCGGCAGTAGTGTATTGCTATCGTTGCTTGCGATACTGTTGGGGTTGTTGGATTTGATTCCGTGTTCATAGTTAATCCTTTTAATTTTCTATATCAATAGTTTGACGCCAACGGCAAACGTCAATATTTCAAAGGCCGTTTTGACCGTCTGATTACTTGAACGGTTGGCT
>NZ_VFEB01000022.1:0-261 GCF_007858795.1 Vibrio sp. T20 | reverse complement strand
TGATGACGAGAAAGATTATCTCTCGCTCGACTATTCTCCGATGTTAAAGCCAGATGATGTTATCGCCTATAAAAAAGATGGCGTGCAGGAAGGCGTATTCAAGAAACTGCGCTTAGGTAAATATCCAATTCAAGCTAAGCTCGATCTGCACAGGAAAACACTGAAAGATGCTCGTAATGAAGTGCTTTCATTTTTACGTCAATGTCTAAGAATGGATGTGCGCACCGTGATTATTGTTCACGGTAAGGGAGAGCGCTCTAA
>NZ_VFEB01000014.1:0-289 GCF_007858795.1 Vibrio sp. T20 | reverse complement strand
ATCGCCTGATGGTTCAAATGCAAACAGCGGGTTTTCACCATTCTTCCAAGCTTCAATCATCGTTTCATCAGCCATGCGAATCTCTAACACAGAGTCGCTGAAATTATTGATCCCTTTCATCTTGCGATAGCCAAGATCCGCTTTCTGCATCTTGTTAGAGAATGCGGAGTAGGGCTGAGTAGAGTTCAGTTTGTCTATTGGTGTGGATAGACTCTTTTGTGAAATTTGAGCCTTTAGGGAAAGCTCAAGATCGGAATAGCGCTCGCTGATTTGTAACGCCAAAGATTGC
>NZ_VFEB01000021.1:0-224 GCF_007858795.1 Vibrio sp. T20 | reverse complement strand
CCTGCTTCCTTATTCTTAATGGTATTGAACGCTTTTTTAGGCCACACGAATTGAATTCCCCGGAAATCGGTATCTATGTCAGCTTGTTCGCAATAGTGATGACCTACGGTTTAGTCAGATTTCAAAAGCACGTGGTGAAAAAAACTGGTAGCCAAGCTATTGCAGCCGATTCACTGCACTATCAGTCTGATCTCTACATGAATGCGGCCATTATGTTGGCGCTG
>NZ_VFEB01000259.1:0-270 GCF_007858795.1 Vibrio sp. T20 | reverse complement strand
TTTGTTACATTGGCAAAGAGGAAGATGATAGTGTTGGCCTTATGGAGAATGCTTTCAATGCGATGTACAGCATCAAGCCTCTGGAGCGTAAGATCTTCAAAGCAGTGAAAGAGGGCAAAGTAGCTCGTAAAGGCTTGCTTGCGGATAAACTGGCTCAAGCACTTGCTGCTGATGTTCTGACACAAGAAGAAGTCGACCAAATTGTTGCTGCTGATAAACTGCGTTACACCGCGATTCAAGTTGACCACTTCAGTCATGACTTTAGTGAAA
>NZ_VFEB01000059.1:0-329 GCF_007858795.1 Vibrio sp. T20 | reverse complement strand
GGTTAACAAAGATGCTTACGACAACGATATCAGCGTATTCGCGTGCTTTACGCACTAAAGTTAAGTGACCTTCGTGAAGGTTGCCCATGGTTGGGACAAACGCAATTTTACGACCTTCACGTTTAAAGGTTTTAAGGTGTTCACGAACTGCTGAGATTTCCGCAAAAGTTTGCATGCATTTATCCTCTAGGCAATGGTATGAGCGTCGTCTGGGAATACACCGTTGGCTACATCTTCAATATATTTAGCAACGGCTTTGCGCATATCACCTGTTTCAGCAAGAAAGTTTTTGGAGAATTTCGGCATGTAGTTGGCAGAGATACCGAACA
>NZ_VFEB01000231.1:0-291 GCF_007858795.1 Vibrio sp. T20 | reverse complement strand
GTCGCATTGAAGCGTAAACATTCCGTGCTTAAATGTTTCAATATCACTCTGTTTCTACTCTTCACCGCTATTTTTACTATTATCCTAAACTTAGGTTTTGGCGACATCTCCCCGTTTTTATCCTCCATATTTGCGGTGCTCGGTGTCGCGTTGTTTGCGCAGTGGTCGATTTTAAGTAACCTCACAGCCAGCGTACTGATATTCTTTGTGTTCCCGTATCGTATTGGTGACAAAGTAAAAGTCGCAGAGAAAGACGAAGACATCAGCGGCGTGATTCAGGAAATCAGTATG
>NZ_VFEB01000135.1:0-322 GCF_007858795.1 Vibrio sp. T20 | reverse complement strand
TTTTATTGGTAGATACTTGGCATAAAATGCTGCGTATGCTGCTTCCGGGTTTAGGTCACTGAATACGTCTGGATACAAGATTTTTGCATAGAACTGAATCAAGGCTCCATCAATGATGGTACGGGAAGCACCGTGGTAAGCTGCGTACATACGATTATTCTTTACTGCAGAAATTGAAGACCAACCGATACGGTTTTTAAATCCTGCTAATCGCTCTTTTGCCAATGCAGACTCTACGCCTTCCCCCATGAGCATTGCGTCATCTGCACTGCCAGATTCATAGCCCGTCATTACAATCACATCTGGGTTTGCAGCAATGATT
>NZ_VFEB01000184.1:0-335 GCF_007858795.1 Vibrio sp. T20 | reverse complement strand
GGGGACGAACAGCAACTGGCTGAAACAGCGTTTGGATCATCACAAAGCCTCCGTTGAACTGCCTGACTACTTAGCAGAGTTGGAACCTATCGCGTCCACGTTGATTTCTTATTATTGGTTGGTGCCAATGTTTCATCACTTGCAAACTGTGCGTTTCCAAGGGATTTTGAAAAATGTCGCTATCACTAACTGGTGATGGCCAGAATTCAAAAACGTATGGTCAGCCGATTAGTGGTAGGTGTTGATGTCAACATTTGAATTGATCACTGAACTCGATAAGTGGTGGCTTTAGAACGTGAGTATTTAAAAATTAGCGCTTGAATACTTACTATTGT